>JAIKXH010000133.1 GCA_024684215.1 Lachnospiraceae bacterium | reverse complement strand
ACGGAAACAAGCATGGTATCCATAAGCTTTGATTCCTTTTCCATGACAACGCTTTGAGCAAGAGTCTGACCGTACGATAAAAGTATAAAATAAAACAGCATGATTGTGCCGTAAGGTATGGCAATTTTCATGATATTCATTACCTGGTCACGCATCAGCTCATCGTTTTTAAGCGTATCTTCAGCAATCGAAACATTGTTTTTATATCCTGTTTCGGTAAATGTTTTATACTGACTTAATGTATTTAAAGCCTGCGCCGATTCTCCGGATATTCCGCATAAAGATGTAAGGAAAGTATCTTCATATTTTTCCATGAATTTAAGATAATTCTTCGCATCGCTTTTCTCGATAGCAGAATTTTCGGGAACAATAATATTTACATTAATACGGCCGTTGTTTGTTACAGTAAGGACCAAACTGTCAGTATTATCTTTTGCCTTTAATAAAGCGTCATTTACATCAGAGCATATAATATACTCTATATTTTTGTAATCATTTTCGGGTATGACTTTTAAACTGTCCCAAAAAGAAGCATCCTCGGATAAATCACTGGCAACAAATATTGTTTTTGCTTTACAGCTTTTAAGGGTATCGTCTTTTACGGAATTATAACTCACTATTGTCATAATTATGGAAGGCAGAAGCAAAAACAATAGTCCGAGAATAACTGTAAGAGCCTTATAACCTTTGGTTCCGGCTTGATTTTTAAAGGAGAATTTAAATACTTTATCAAAATTCTTAAACATATTTTATTCCCCCTCTCTCGATAATTTAAGTATTTCGGAAAGCTTGTATTTTTTGCTGTCGTTTACAATGAGCTTTCTGTATACTTTAGCGGTAAGCCTAAAAAGCCAGATAATAAATAAAATCTGACCGGCAAGACTTATCAGATAAATATAACCGGGTATTCTATCACAAACAAATGCAATTGGTCCGACGTATTGAGCCGTCACAGGAAGTAATGAAAAGACAATAGTTATTACTTTGTTATCTATCATAGGGATAAATATTGCGCTCATATAACCGGCCATAGAAAGCAGATTTATAATAGCAACTGTAGGACCTATTTCCTCGGCTTTTGCGCATGCACTGCCCAAAAGACCGGATAGAATTGAAAACATCAGATAAGTAAGTGCTATGGACAGTAAAAGAATAAGTATATTCCACAATTCAAATCCGAAAAGAACAGAAAAATCCATATTTTGTCCTACTTCTTCTACCACGGCCGAAGTATTAAACATAGCTATGACAGATGTTGAAATGCTGGCTCCGATACCGCCAAGTATCAGCATTGAAAGGACATAGACCATCATAGCTAAGACTTTACCCATAATAAGAGCAAGCGGTCTTACAGAAACAAGAAGGTTTTCTACAAGCTTTGATGTCTTCTCTTCCATTACCGAAGAAATAACATAGGAAACGGTAAGAGAAACGAGGATCATAATGATAATGGAGTAAACCGTTGAGTACGTGATAAGCTCCGAAGAAGGAACTTTCTCGTTTTGTTTATCATTATAATCAGTCTCGGAATAAGCCTTACCGGTACGTATTCCCTGAGCATATAAGCTGTAGGATTCATCACTTAAGTAAGTGTGTATTCTGGCTTTTTCAAATTTGCCATATATATGCTCGCAAAGAGCATCGATGTTAAAAGATGAAATCTTTGATTCGTCGGAAATAACGCCCTTAACATAGTAAACCGGTGCGCTTTTATCGTCTTTTTCAAGCGTGATATATACAGCAATCTCGGTATCACCTAAGGAAGGTACTTCGCTCTTGGAATCGCAAAATTGTACTTTAATATTTTCGAAGGAAGTTCCTTTAAAAGCCAAATCTTCTTCGCTTAAAGTAATTTCGGTTTCATTACAAAAATAAATACATGTTGCCGAAGTATCTTCCTTCATCGAATCACCGGACTCGATTGCTTTTTCAGATGCTCTGGCGCTAAGCATGGAAATGGGTCCCATAAGTGTCATCATGGCAACCATCAAAATAAAACTGAACAGATAGCCTTTGTTTTTAAAAGTTTCCTTTAAAGTAAAACGAAATACTTTACCAATGCCATCCATCCGGTAGATATTATTAGCATTATTTTTGTTCTTCATCGGCGCCCACCTCTTTGACAAAGATCTCATGTAAACTAAGCTCGGCAAGCTCGAATTTGATAATGCCAATTCCTGCATTTATAAGATTTTTTAAAAGCTCGTTAGCCTGAGCATCGCCGGTAACTTTAAGAGAGTATTCGTACTCCTTCTCAGATAAAATTTCAATACCCAAATCATTTATATACGATGAGACGTCTCTCTCACACTTAAGGGCGAGTTTTACTCTTCCGTAGCTTTTCTTAATTTCGTTGAGATTTCCCTTAACGATTGCTTTTGAACGGGAAAGAATGGTTATATCGGTGCAAAACTCTTCTACAACAGCCATCTGGTGACTGGACATAATGATATATTTTCCTGCCTCAATCTGTTCCCTTACTACATCCTTTAAAATATCGGTATTTACAGGGTCAAGGCCGGAAAAAGGTTCATCAAGAACCAAAAGTTCAGGGTCCGAGAGCATGGCTATTAAGAACTGAATTTTTTGCTGATTACCTTTAGAGAGCTGGTCGGGACTCTTTGGCTTGGCATTTTTAATGATCCTTCCCTTTGAATCCGTTGTTGGTTGGGGATATAAATATTCATCAAGCTTAAGTCTGTTTGACCAGTATTTGATTTTTTTTTCAAGCTCTGCTTTGGGAACACCGCGGAGCTCACCAAAGTACATAATCTGATCCATTAAAGGATATTTCTGATAAAGACCTCTCTCCTCGGCAAGATATCCTATATTACAGTTTTCGAAGCTGAGAGGCTTATCGTTCCAGGTAACGGTCCCGGAATCTTTATCAAGCATATCCAGTATCATTCTGATAGAAGTAGTTTTACCTGCGCCGTTTGTACCTAAAAGTGCATATACTCCGGGCTTATTCATCTCAAAAGAGATATGATCCACCACTGTCTTATTTCCGTATTTTTTTGATAAATCGGTGACTACAAGTCCCATTCTCTTCTCCTCCTCATATATATCAAATTATTTTAACTCGGGACAAATCATGCATGTAGCGATAGCTACCGCTCCGGGTCCGATATGGCACGCTACCGACAATGATAAGGGGTTAACCACGATATCAAATCCCGGGAAATGAGTTAAAACCTGTTCTTTAAAATCCATAGCGACTGCATAATCATAAGTGTATGCAATCTCAAGATGTATATTTTCTTTAGCGTTTTCAAGACCGCCAAATCTGTTTTCTATATCATTTTTTATCGCATTGATCATCTGGTCTCTGCCTATATTTGCGGTACGGGCCTTAGAAAAAGCATCAAGCTTCTCGCCCTGAATCTGCAAAACCGGCTTAAGCTTTAAAAGCGTACCGATTGCAGCTGCAGCAGGTGTGATACGTCCGCCCTTTTTGAGATAATATAAGGTATCGAGCATAATATAAATGCTGCTCTTAAATTTATCTCTCATAAGAATGTCGGCAATCTCTTTTCCGGAAAAGCCTTTAGCGGCAAGATCTCTGGCATCAATTGCAGACTGGCGCTGCGTTACTGAGATGCGCTGATTATCAATGACAAATACTTTTCCGTCAAATTCGTCTTCCTGCGAAAGCATATATGCGCTCTGACAAGAGCCTGAAAGACCTGAACTCATAGGAATATGAATAATTTCATCATATTCTTTTAATGTATTTGTCCAAAGCTCGGAGATTGTTGCAAGATTGGGCTGGCTGGTATGTATGTCAGCTCCTCCTTTAAGTTTTTCATAAAACTCATCCTGAGTGAGGTTAATATCCTCAAAATATTCATCTTCTCCAATCATAAAAGGCATGGGAATTACAATAATCCCAAGTTCCTTTGCTTCAGCCTGAGTAATACCGCTGTTAGAATCGGTAATAACCGCAATTTTTGACATCTCTACTCTCCTTAATTATCTATATACTGCTTAACAGTTCAGATTGCTCTATATAGCGATCTATACTTTCTCTGAGTGCACTGTTTTTGCTTTTAAGCAGTTTTGCATCATCTGACAAAAGCGCGTCGACCAATTCACTTGCGCTTTCAAGTAAATCACTGTCCGAATAAATATCGGCGATTTTAAATGCAAATTCTCCGCTTTGTCTGACTCCGAAAAAATCTCCCGGTCCGCGAAGTCTTAAATCCTCCGAAGCTATCTTGAAACCATCATTTGTATCCTTCAATACACCAAGGCGCTCCATTATTTTATCATCTTCTTTTGAGGAAATAAATATACAATAGCTCTGCGCGCTTCCTCTTCCTACACGGCCTCTTAACTGGTGAAGCTGCGAAAGACCGAATCTTTCGGCATTTTCAATCATCATTACGGTTGCATTAGGCACATTTATTCCGACTTCAATAACTGTTGTAGAAACCAAAATATCGGTTTGACCGTTACTGAACCTGTTCATGATATCAGTTTTATCAGGGCCTTTCATTTTGCCGTTTAGATATTCGATCCTGGCGTTTGGTAAATAAGTTTTAAGCTTTTCGGAATAATCGATAACATTTTCAAGTTCACCGTCATCTTCCTCATCGGAAAGAGCTTTAGGGCAGATAACATATACCTGATGACCGGCCTTTATCTGATCGTTGAAAAACTTATATGCGGAAGGCCTGTATGATGTACCGACCACAGCATTTTTAATAGGTGTTCTGCCGGCAGGCAATTCGTGTATCGCGCTAAGCTTTAAATCGCCGTAAAGGATTATGGCAAGTGTCCTGGGAATCGGTGTGGCACTCATAACCAGTATGTGGGGCTCTTTTCCTTTAAAAGCGAGGGCCTGGCGCTGTCTTACACCAAATCTGTGCTGCTCATCCGTCACAACAATAGCAAGATTTTTATATACGACCTTTTCCTGTATGAGAGCATGCGTGCCGATTATCAGATTTGCCTCTCCGCTCTCTATTTTGGCGTATACTTCTTTTTTCTCCGATTGCTTCATCGAGCCTATAAGAAGTACCGGTTTAAAGCAAAGATCATACTTTTTAATATAATCTTTAACGGTTTTGAAATGCTGAACGGCAAGTACTTCGGTTGGTGCCATTAAAGCCCCTTGATAACCGTTGGACGCGGCAAGCAAAAGTCCCAAAAGCGCAATAAGAGTCTTTCCGCTGCCGACATCACCCTGAATAAGCCTGTTCATACACGAATCAGAACACATATCAGAGCAGATTTCTTTCCACGCTTTATTTTGTCCTGCGGTGGGCTTAAAAGGTAATGCTTCAAGAAATCTCTTGGTGTCAGCGGTTTCAATCATTTTAAAATTATTGGGCATGCTGACTGAAAGCGATTTGTTTTTTCTAAGAAGCATTATAAAATAAAAGAATTCTTCAAACGAAAGTCTTCTTCTTGCTTGTAAAATATCATCATCACTTTCCGGAAAATGTATTTTTTCCAGAGCTTCTTTATGGCTTAAAAGCTTGTACTTAAGTAAAATATCTTCCGAAAAGCATTCCTCGCCAAATTCCGCATCAACAAAAGCCGCTTTTAATGCTTTACTTACCGTTTTAGAGGTAAGTCCCGCGGTCAGCGAATATTTAGGGACAGGATATTTCGTAAGTTCATAATATTCCTCATCCTTGAAAAGCTTGGGCGATGACATCAAAAGCTTTTGACCTTTTAATGAAATCTTACCTCGCAGAATATAATACCCGCCGGCTTTTATAATCTTTTTTATGTAAGGCTGATTAAAAAAAGCTGCTTCAAGTACAGACAAACCGTCCTTTAAAGTTACAGTGATAATGCTGTACCTTCCTGCCTTTACAGGGCCGCTCACTTTAGCAACAACACCTCTGACAGTGCAGACATATCCGGGTTTAATCTCGGAAATAGGTGCAGGTTCGCTATAGTTAATATAATCAATGGGAAAATACGAAAAAAGATCTTCATATGTGCTTATATGTAGTTTTTGAAAAAGCTTCGCAGTTTTCTCTCCGACGCCTTTAAGATGTTCTACAGAAGTACCTAAATTCATATTTATATCCTTAACAAAAAACAGAAGGAAACCTTTAAGTTTCCTCCTGTAATTAAATCAAATTGTACATAGTTTAGCAAACTACTTATTCTACAGATATCATGTAATAGTACACAGGCTGTCCGCCGGGCTGTAACTCTACATCAACCTTTGCATACTTAGATGAGATCATCTCGGAAACTTTGCTTGCTTCCTCTTCGGTAACATCCTGACCGTAGTAAATGCTGATAAGTTCGGAAGAATCATCAACCATGGCATCCACAAGTTCTTCGATAACCTTGTTTTTGTCTGTTCCTACAGATGCAAGTCCGCTGTCTGCAAGGCCCATAAAGTCGTCTTTGTGAATTTCCTTGCCATCGATGGATGTATCACGAACAGCATATGTTACCTGTCCGGTCTTAACATTCTTGATCTCTTCCATCATTGTTGCTTCATTCTCGTCTGCACTCATGTCGGCGATAAAGTTAACAACGGCAGTTATACCCTGAGGCACAGTCTTTGAAGGAATAACAAGTAAAGTCTTGTCTGTAACAAGCTCAGCAGCCTGATTTGCAGCGAGAATAATATTCTTGTTGTTGGGAAGGATGAAAATAGTCTCTGCATTAACCTTTGAAGCCGCATCAATAAAGTCAGCGGTTGAAGGGTTCATGGTCTGGCCGCCCTCAATGACATAGTCAACACCGAGGCTCTTAAATATCTCAACAAGGCCGTCACCTGCTGCAACAGTAATAAATCCGAAAGGCTTGGGAGGCTCATTAAATGCAGGTGCCTCTTCCTTTGCGGGAGCAGAACTTTCTGAATCTTCCTCTGCCCTGTTGGCAATGTTTACAGAGTTTAAACTACCGTACTTAAGTGCTTTCTGAAGCACAAGTCCGGGATCGTTTGTATGAATATGAATACGAAGCTCCCCGCCGTCATTAATAAGGACAACGGATTCTCCGATTGACTCCAAATAGTTCTTAAAATCAATCTCGTTTTTGGGAATGAAATTGCGCTCAAGCTTAACTTTGCATTCTACGCTGTATAAAAACTTAAACTCAACAACTTCCTCTTCGGGTTCGGGTTTCTCCTCACCGATAGTAAGATCTACCTCTTTTCCGAGATATGCATCAAAAGCGCCGCACAAGAACTGAATAAGTCCCTGCCCGCCCGAATCTACAACACCTGCTTCTTTAAGTACGGGAAGCATCTCGGGAGTCTGCTCAAGAACGGCTTTACCATGCTCTAAAATCTGCTCGCAGAATTTTTCCATATCATCACATCCTGCGGCTGCAAGGTCACTGGCCTTATCGCTCATACCTCTTGCTACGGTAAGAATAGTACCTTCCTTGGGTTTCATAACTGCCTTATAAGCGGTCTCGACAGCCTTATTAAAAGCAGATACCATAAGCGGAATGGTGATTTCGGTTTCAGTCTTAACTGTTTTTGTGAATCCACGAAGAAGCTGAGAAAGGATAACTCCCGAGTTACCTCTGGCGCCTCTTAAAGATCCGCTTGAAATGGCCTTACAAAGTGATGCCATATCAGGCTCAGCACCAAGATCGCTCACTTCCTTTGCAGCTGACATAATAGTCATAGTCATATTTGTACCGGTATCGCCGTCGGGAACCGGAAATACATTAAGCTCATTAATCCATTCTTTATTAGCTTCAAGATTCTTTGCACCGGCAATAAATACCTTAGCCAAAAGCTTGGAATCAATCTGATTTACGCCCACGTTAGTACGTCCTCCTTAATCAATTACCTTAACGCCCTCAACATAGACGTTAATCTTTTCTATTTCAAGACCGGTAAACTCTTCGATGCGATATTTAACATTTTCCATAAGGTTCTCACAGACAGCAACGATGCTGACTCCGTATGCAACTATTATATGGAAGTCAAGTACCAGCTTGTGATTTCGAAGTGTTACACTAATGCCTCTTCTTAAACTGTCCTTCTTGAGGAGCTTAACCAAACCGTCACGTACATTAAAGCCGGCCATGCCGACAATACCGAAACACTCGATTGCAACACTGCCTGCAAACTGAGCGATAACGTCGTTATCAACCGTTATGTTTCCCATATGAGTATTCACTGATGAATTCTTCATAGATGTTACCTCCTTTGTTTTGGCACATACACTATAGACTATAACAGTTTTTTACAAAAAAGAAAACAAAAAAATTTTTTCTAAAATAATTCTTGCAATTATTTATCATTTTTGTTAGTATACTAATGTTGTGTTTTGAAAGAATACTAAATCCCTGCAAGGAGGTGTTATACAATGGCAAGATGTGATGTATGTGGCAAGGGCATTCACTTTGGTAATAATGTCAGCCATTCTCATAGAAGAAGCAACGCTATGTGGAAATCAAATGTTCAGAGCGTTATGTGTAAAGTGAACGGCGGTAACAAGCGTCTTCATGTTTGCACCAGATGCCTCAGAAGCGGCGCTGTAGAGCGTGCTTAATTAATTGGCAAATTTAAAGGACAGCATTTTTAGCTGTCCTTTTTGTTTTGAGTAAATTTATCAATTATCTCTTCTCTTTTGAAATTCTTTAGTTAAAGCCTGTGCAAGTTCCAGGTCTCCAAACAGATTGTCGGGATGAAAAATCTTTAACAAATCTTTGTATCTTTTCCTAAGCCCAAGTGAATTAGCACCGATGTTTCTAAATAAAAACTCGGCAACATTAGAAGCATCGGCATCACCGGAACTTTCTGCAGCACTTGCCACTCTCTCAAGATATGCTTTCTTTTCTCTTTCAAATTTACGCCTGTCTTCTTCAAGTGACCGGAAGCCTTCGGTTAAAATCTCCATTTTTTTGTTAAAAAACAGATTTTCTTCCTTGAGTCGCTTCCTTTCGGCTAAAGTACGCCTGTTAAGTTCATCTAATTCATCTCGAAGGACAACTCTGTCCTTAAGAAAATCGTCTTGTAGCTTAACTATACGTGCCCTTTCCTCGTCCAGACGCTTTTTCTCCTGAGAAATTCTCATATTTTCCTGAAAGAGAAAGACTTTCAATTTTTTAAGCTCTTCAATAGAGTCTTGTTCTTCGATTTCTTCCCAATCTATCATTTGAAAATATGTCCTTTAAATCCAAACGATCAGGTTTCTTCGGGAAAAGCTATATCCTTTGCCTGATCATCGGTAACCTCGCCGTTTTTTGGCTTGGTAATCTTGTTTACTACTTCGGGTAACATATCAAGAACCTTAGTAAGAACATCAGTATCCTTGACATTTATAAGTCTTGTATTTCCGTCATGAATGACCAATATGGCAGAGGGGGACATCTTTCCGCCCATTCCGCCCATTCCGTTATTGGTATTCTTGGAATTATTAGCTCCCGCACCGGCTGCCACACCAAAGGATACATCCACGAGTGGAATAATAGTAGTATCGCCTACAACAGTGGGAGTTCCCACAACCGTCTTTGTCGATAAAACACCTTCCATTCCGCCCAGAAGTGATGATATAACCTCTTTATAATTGTTCTCTCTGTCAGCCATCGTTCCCTCCTAAATTAGCATAACAAACTGTCTTTATATTACAATTTTTGACTGATTATGTAAAGTTATTTTAACTCTTATTCAATTCTGAATTGTAAACTATTTTCAATTTTAAGTACTATTTTTCAGTTCTAAGTACTCTTCTTCGAGTTTTATGCCGAATACTCTTCTTCCAAGTCTTTTAGATTTTTATTGTGTTTTTTCTCTTCCTTGCGCTTTGCCGCATTCATATTCTCTAAATGCTTATCTATGCGGTTTTTTGTGATCCTAAGCTTTTTGCTGAGCAAAATAGGAATGATCTTAATAACTATTCCAAATAGATTAAAATATCCCTTTATAGAAAAATCGCCTAAAATAACTTTTTCTTCAAAATTAGGAACAAGGATATATTTCTTTGATTTATTGTGCATTATAAGCGAATAAATACCAAATATATAAGCCGTTATATCAGGGCTGTCAAATCCGTAGACTAAATCACAACGTCCTTTTTTAGGAAATATCTGTTTTAAAATACCGATTAACTGCTTTTTGAATTTACTGATTAATGCTTTAGTATCATCGTGCTCTATAAGCTTTTTATAAAATGAAATATCTTTAAAAAGAAGCTTTATCTTTGATATTATTTTGTGCCTAAAGGCTTCATATGCCTTTTTTATATGGTAAATAGGATTGTAATGTTTTTCTTTTGCTTTATTATCTGAGCTTTGTTTTTTATCTGTTTTAGGCTCCGGATTATCTATAGCATCCTGATTATCTATAGTATCTTGACTTTCAGAATCGTCGGCTTTAATTTTTTTACTGTGTATTTCACTCTTCGAAATATCATTAGCTGCAGATTTTTCTGTCAATCTATCTGTAGATTTATTTTCAGATATTTCTGCTGTTATTTCAGTGGATTTTTCATTTATTGAATCATCATTTACAGCATTCTTAACATTATTATCATCGGCTTTACTGTCATAAATAGTAAACCAGGCGGCCTTTAAATAGATATTTCCGGGCTCGGGGTAAGTATATCCGCCCCTTACAAGTCCAAGCAAATAATGAAAACGTATTTTTATATTTTTTGATTCTTCGGTAAACTTGCCGCTCGCTTTATAGACAATAGGGCAAAGCAGCACAAAAAGGAGTATTACAAGGATAAGCCCCATAATACCTCCAAGCACTATTCCGATAATTGATAGAATTTTTAAAAGAATTGCCCACATGCTATAAATTCCTTGAGGTTTAGATCTCCTCTGATTCTCTGACAATCAATGGTCATGAGCTGTACCAGTTTAAAAGCATCGGGTTTATTGTCCGCAATACCCCCTACATAGAAACGTCTGTTGTCATAAATACTCTTCTTTACTTCCTCAGAGCCTATTATTTCTAAAAGCTCATCTTCCTTTTCCGAAGGAACAACAATAAAATAGCCCTTTTTACCCTTTTTTATCTTTTGCCTGATAAAAAATAGTTTGCGCGGATTGACGCTTTCTGACGTATACACTTGAGGGAAAAATTTAAACTTTGCGCTCATGAATAAAGTATATCACAGAATGGCTTTGTATGGTATAATAGAAAAAAAATACGGGTGTTTGCACAGGGGAGTTATACATGAAGATAATTACCGTACTGGAATTAAAAAAGGATATGGAATTGGCTGAAAGTGTTGAGGCCGGAGGAAAGATTCTTTATGAAGCGCACACCAAAATTGATGAAAAGATCATAGATCGTCTAAAGCGTCACGGTGTTATGTGCGTAACCATAATGGAGCCTGCCGATTACGCTTCTACCCACTACGAAAAGCTGTATTTCAACGAACATTTTCAAAAATTCTGTAAGGTTTATAACGAAAATCTCATAAAATTCAAAGGAATATTTATTAGCTATCTTCAGACAAAACAATCCATTTTGCCCGACGATTTAATAAGCATATACGATGATGTGGCTTCGTGCATCACGACTGAGGGAGAACTTCTCGATTTTCTCTACAATATGGTTCCAAATGAGGATGAACTTACATATACCCAGTCTTTTAATGCTGCACTGCTTGCAGGTGCTTTTGCCAACTGGCTTAAATTTCCCGCAGACGAAAAAAGAATAATGATTCTATGCGGTTTCTATTATGATATTGGAAAGTGGAGCATTCCTGACAGTATTCTTTGGAAGCCCGGTAAGCTTACAGATGAAGAATATGCACTTGTAAAAAAGCATCCTGTAACCGGTTATGCTACTATCAGAAACGACACCAATTTAAACGAGCATGTTAAAAATGCAGTTATAATGCATCATGAAAAATATGACGGTTCCGGATATCCCTATCATATGGTGGGAGAAAGGATTGATAAATATGCAAGATACATGGCAATAGTTGATACATATATCGCTATGGCCTCACCGAGATCTTTTAGAAATGCTTTTACTCCGTTACAGATTCTGGGCAATTTCGAGAAAAGTATGGATAAATATGATGTAAGTATTCTTCTGCCCCTTATGCAAAAGATTGCTGATACTCAGATTGGCAGTTATGTTATGCTAAATGACGACTCCAAATGGGAAATAATTATGATTAATTCACAAAATTACTCAAAACCCATTCTTAAATCCGAATTAGGTGAGATCCTGGATTTAAAAACAAGACCCGATCTCGATATAGTTAAACTTATCTAAATGGGTCTTGTGAAAATAATTACTATTCGGTTTTATTTGAAAAATACAAATCCAGAACTTTCTTTGCAAGAGGAACTGCGCTGCCTGAGCCGGTTCCTCCTTTTTCAACTATAACAGTAATCGCAATTTCGGGGTCATCGCAGGGAGCATATCCGGTAAACCAGCCATGTGAATCTCCTCTGCTGTTATATTCTGCAGAACCTGTCTTTCCGGCTACGGTATAATTATCGTTCTTAAGTTGTTTCGCGGTACCGTCTTCTATTACAGCCTCCATTAATGTCTGTAAAAACGAGGCGGATTCTTCACTCATAACCTCTTTGTAAACAGTAGGATTATATGTCTTTATAATTTTTCCTTTAACATTAGATATGCTGTCAACTATCATAGGATTCATAATCTTACCGCCGTTAGCTACCGCCATGGTGATAAGATTGATATGATAAGGTGTAACTAATGTATCACCCTGGCCAATGGATGTCTGCATCCTTTTGTTATCTGTAGAGATATCAAAGCTTGATGTAGATACATCGTTATTAATAAATACAGGCGGAAGCTTACTATTAAATAAAAGTGAGTTTAATCCGCTTTCAAATTTAGTCTGATCCAAAGACATTCCTATATTTGCAAACGATGAGTTACATGACTGAGCAAAAGATCCTATAAAATCAAGCTTTCCGTGACTTTCTCCATGGTAACAGCTTATCTTTAAATCATCGTATTTAAATGAACCGGTACAATCAAAACTGTAATTTTGAACATCTCCGCCCTCGTTTAAATATTCATAAGAAGTGAACACTTTAAATGTTGATCCCGGAGGGTACAAACCGCCCGTTACGCGGTTTATAAGCGTTGTGTTGTCCTTGCTGTCTATTAATGAGCTCCAATCAGCTTCAATATCATTGGGATCAAATGTCGGATGAGAAAGCATTACAAGTATCTTGCCGGTTTTAACCTCGGTAACAATTACTGCTCCGTATCTATCGCCCAAAGCTTCATGCGCGGCCATTTGTAGTTCATAATTAAGTGTGGAATTGACTTTATTTCCGCTTGGAAGCGAGCCTAAAGCCAGATCGTTTGCGCTGCTTATTATATCCTCGCCGGAAACGGATAAATAGTAGTTTTCATTACTTTCAATACCGGTTTTTGCCGGTGATGAATATCCAACACTGTGACAAAAAGCATCCGCATATGGATAAACTCTGGTCTGAAAACCGTTTTCTATAGTAGAATATGCCAATACCTTGCCGTCAGAAGAAATAATCTCGCCCCTTAAATTCTGATTGCTGAGATTCTTCTGCTGCTTATTATATCCATTGTTAATAAGTTCGGTTTTATTAACGGCACAAAAAACAATGGTATAAATACCTATACACAATAATAAAGTACCAAAAAATCCAAATGTAATAAGTACATGCTTTTTTCTTGATAAAGATTTAATCGGCTTTAAAGCCTCATAAAACCTGTTGGATTTTTTAGAATCTTCTGCTTTAACGGCTGATTCACTATGGAACTTAAAAAGATCATTAACTCCGGGTCTTCTCAGCTTTATATATATACCTTGCACTATAAAGTACATGTACATAGATACAAGCAGTGAAGTACCGCCATAGCTTACAAGTGGTAAAGTAACGCCGGTAAGAGGTATAAATTTAACACCGCCGCCAATGGTAAGAATAGTCTGTATGCTTAGAGATACAGCTATTCCGTAAATAAGAAGTCTGTAAAACATATCATGGACCAAAAATGAAAGTCTCATCATTTCCGCAAAACAAGATATGCATATTAGAATAACTGAAATTGCAAAAATCAGTCCAAGTTCTTCCGCAATGGATGAAAAAATAAAATCAGTCTCGCAAAAAGGTATTCCCGATGGTGAGCCTTTAAAAAGCCCTGTTCCAAAAAACCCACCGCTGTTGATTGAAAACAGACTTTGGGCAATCTGATATCCTTTATTGTCGATATCTGCCCAGGGATTAAGCCATATGCTTACGCGTACTCTTATATGGCTAAAAAGATTATAGGCGATCACAGATGCACAGGTGCACGCTACAGCGCCACAAATTAGGTATATGTAATTACCCGTGGAAAGATATACCATGAAAATATAAATTACAACAAAAATAAGAGCACTTCCCAGATCCTTAGACAGTACCAGTACTATTACAAAAGCGGAAGTTACAATAGCGCTTAAAATCAGTTTTGTATGATTTATATCTATACATAATAAAGCTGCCAGATAAAATATAAACAGTACTTTTACCGCTTCCGAGGGCTGAAAAGTAAGTCCAAAAACAGTGATCGCAATTTTTGAACCGTTTATAACGTTTCCTACAACCAAAACAAGTGCGACCATTAAAAAGCCCACACCGGCATAAACCCAGGTGAGCTTTCTTAAAAAATCAGCCTTGATTATTACGTAAGGAATTACCATACAGGTAATTAAAACAATCAGAAAAATAGCCAACTGCCTTATTGCTCTTTCGGTTGAAATTCGCGTTATCATGATCATTCCAACGGTAAAAAGCATGGACATATTGTTTAATAAAAGCCGGTTGCATTCCCTGTATATTGCTTTTGTTAAGAATAGCAGCATTAGTACGGCAACAAAGGTTATCAGAAATATCCACAGATAAACTTGTTTACCTTTAACCATAAACATATCGATAAATGCCACAGCCGCTATAATAACATTAATAAGGTTTAAAAAAGCAGAAATAACTGACTTTCCCTTACCGCTTTTGATAAAAACGTTTGTAAGGCTTAAAATACCGTAACAGGCTGCATTTACTGCCAATATTATATTTGCGGTTTCCAAGAAAAGATAACTCATTCTGTACTCTTCTTTTCAAATCCTGTAGTATATTCCCATTCGGGAGGATTTGAGTTACTAAAATTCGAATTTAAAAGCTCATTGTAGTATAAAAGAACCTTCCGGGTCAGTTTGTAATCCTCATTTGTAAAATCAAGTCTAAAATTCTGATTTACCGGCCTGTCCTTTAGTTTATACATACTCAAAGGGACGGAATTATAAAGCGTATTATGACAATGAGCACAATCTGCAAGAACCGGTATTTTGCGATTTGTTCTATCTGTAAGATAAGTAAAATGCAATTTGTCGGAATCTTTTTTCTGACATTTCATGCCGGTCTTAAATATACAATTGGCCGACTGCATAAGTGCATATCTGCCATAAATCATTTTTTCAAAATAGATATATTTGTTTAATTCACAGATCTTATTTTGAGCCTTTGCGGAAAGTTCCAAAGGAAGGCCTATACAATTACAATCCAAAGAAAGCAAAGATACGCTTCTATTATTCCATGCATACAGTCCGTAATCGGATATGATCTCAAAATTATAGCCTTCTGTTTTGAGATTCTTAAAATACTCAAGATCCTCAAGATTTCTGACAAGCACTCCTTTAAGAGACGCATCCTTCAAATATGATACGATCAGATTTCTTAACATATATGAATTATTTCGCCTGATATAAGGAAGAGCCGCATATATATTTAAGCCCTTTCCAATATAATCATAAATATTCTTTAAGCAAGTAATAAGGGTTTCACTGACATAAATATGCGAATATACTGACTCAGAATCAATAACGGCTTTAAGCTGCTCTTCTGTATTAACAAATACAGAAAAAACAGAATTGTTATCATCTGTCTTTTGAAGTAGCTTGTCGGAGGCTGCTAAAGAATCGTTTTCTATATCTTTATTTTCTATATTCTTGTTTTCTATAGCTATATTCTTGTTTTCTATAGCTTTATTCTTTATAACTATGCTATCAATAGATTTATTGCCTAAAGCTTTTAATCTGTCTTCAAATCCGTTTGCCTCAATTATTTTATCTTCCAAAAGCTTTAATACATTACGCCTAAGCTCATTTATCTCCTTTAGCGGATAATAAGGCGACTCGGAAAGATATAAACTGATATCCGTCTCCGGATTTCCTAAGTAAAATACAGTATTACCCAATTTACCAAAAGACTTTCTGATATCTTCTTCGCTTATAGGTCTGCTTGAAGCCTTTTCAACCACCTGTCCGTAATACTCCGCGCTTAAATCACCGGAAGTTGCCGTAACGTAAGCTTTTTCGCCTTCATTAAATGAAGCAAATAAAAATACCGGAAGCTTAAATTTATCATCTTTAGGCTCTTTCTTATCTATATATTTTTCCCTGATATCACTTAGAATCTTTTCATCTGCTCCGGAATATGACGGAGAAGACATACTAACCATTTCAGGTCCGTTATATTTATTATAATAACCTTCGGATATCTCACTTCGTATATATAAATGCTTTAGAGTGTTCATATCTTCAGGAGAAATATCTATTTTTCCGTCTTCTAAATATTTATCTATATATTTTCGATAAATAGCTGTAACACCGGCAGCATATTCGCTTTTTTTCATTCTTCCTTCTATTTTGAAAGAATCAATACCGGCAACTATAAGCCTGTCTAAAATGCCTATAGTAGTCATATCTTTCAAACTTAAAGGATAACCGTCTTGTTGATAGTCTGTGGAATATGGCAATCTGCATGGCTGTGCACATCTGCCCCTGTTTCCGCTCCTGCCGCCAAGCACAGAACTGAATAAACACTGTCCCGAATAGCAATAACACATAGCTCCGTGTATAAAGCACTCTACTTCAGCACCTGTTTTTTTAATCTCAGAAATTTCTTCAAAAGAAAGCTCTCTTGCAGGGACAATTCTGCAAACTCCCAAATCCATTAGATACTTTGTAGCCTCAGGACCGGTAACGGAAAGCTGTGTACTGGCGTGTAATAAAAGCTTTGGAAATCGTTCGCCGAGCGCCTTAAGAACACCTATATCCTGAACAATAACGCCGTCCAAACCGGCATTATATAAAGGCTCCATAAAGGCATAAAGGTCCTCTAACTCGTTATTTCTAAGGAGAGTATTTACGGTTAAATATATTTTTTTATTAAATATATGGGCATAGCGGATGAGACAGATAAGTTCTTCATCAGAAAAATTATCTGCATATGCTCTGGCGCCGAAACGAGTACCTGCCATATAGACAGCATCTGCGCCTGCAGAAAGCACGGCATAAAAGGATTCAATATTACCTGCCGGAGCAAGAAGCTCCGGCTTTTTATCATTTTTTATATTTTTTGAAATCATTTTTTCTTAAGTTCAGTTTCAAGCTTAATAATCTTAGCAGCAGTTTCAGCTGCTTTGCTCTGAAGCTCAACTACTTGATTTTTAGCCATTTCATATTTGGACTTAACAGAAGAAAGTTCCTGTTTAAGCTCGTATAGTTCTTTGTTTTTTTCGGCAAGAACAATTAAAGCATCATCAAGCTTATCCTTTGCCGTTATATAATCATCCCCGATGTTAAGCTCTAGCAGAATGGTCTTTGTATCCATGGACATTCTCTCATATCCCGGAGACTTTTTATTCTCCTCAAGCTTACCATTTACATAGTCAGCTACTTTTTGCATGTGCTCAGCCGAATCCCCTCCGGAAACGACAAGAGTTTTACCCCCGATTGTAATTCTTAGATCGTTATTGTCTGACATAAATCCCTCCAAAAACTATTCTTCCCTAAAAGAAATACCTAAGTGCTTATATGCGGCAGGGGTTGCAACCCTTCCCTTGGGTGTACGATTGATAAGACCGTTTATGATTAAATAAGGCTCATAAACATCCTCAATTGTACCTGCATCCTCGCCTGTAGCGGCAGCCAACGTATCAAGGCCCACCGGCCCGCCGTCAAACTTATCAATAATAGTTGTAAGAATATTTCTGTCTATATGATCAAGGCCCATTCTGTCAACGGCCATCAAATCAAGAGCTTCAATTGCGACCTCTCCGGTAATAATTCCGTCATATCTTACCTGAGCATAGTCTCTGACTCTTTTCAGGATACGATTGGCAAGCCTGGGGGTTCCCCTGCTTCGTCTTGCCATTTCTTTTGCTCCGTCCGGATCAACAGCAACACCGAGCTTATCAGCCGAAGCCATAATAATCCTTGATAAATCGTGAACATTATAAAACTCTAATCTGTAAATAAGTCCAAAACGATCTCTTAAAGGCGCTGTCAAAAGTCCGGCTCTCGTAGTCGCTCCAACCAGCGTGAAATGAGGTAGCGGAAGCCTTACAGACCTGCTTGATGACGAAGAATCCTTGCCAATAATGACATCGATGCAAAAATCCTCCATGGCAGGATATAATACCTCTTCAACCTGCCTGTTAAGTCTATGGATCTCATCGATAAATAATAAGTCGCCTTCCTGAAGACTGTTTAAAATGGCTGCCATCTCAGCCGGCTTTTCAATAGCAGGTCCGCTTGTGACCTTTAAATGAGTACCCATTTCATTGGATAGTATACCTGCAAGAGTAGTCTTGCCAAGTCCGGGAGGCCCGTATAAAAGAACGTGATCCAGACTGTCGCATCGACCCTTTGCAGCCTTAATAGCGATGGACACGCTTTCCTTAATCTGGTCCTGACCTATATATGAATCAAGGGTTTGCGGCCTTAATGACGTCTCTATTTTTTTGTCTTCTTCCGTAACTTTTGTTTCTATAGTTCTGGCCATCAATCAAATCTCTCGCAATTTATTATAATAAAAAATTCTAAAAAATACTAATATAAAATCTTTAGAGAAGCACTGAGAATATCACCGGAATTCATTTTGTCAGCTCCATCGACGGCCATTACGGCTTTTCTGGCCTCGGTAACGCTGTATCCAAGAGAAGCAAGCGCACTGACGGCATCTTCCATTTCCGAAGTAAAATCAAGCCCCTTCACTGCGGGAGAAATATCCCCCTTAGACTTAAGGCCGTCTATAATGTCATTATCGTTTAAATTAATCTTATCCTTTAAATCGATAACAATCCTGCCAGCGGTCTTTGCTCCTACGCCGGGAGCTTTTGATATAGCCTTTGCATCCTCTGAATAGATGGCAAGTTTAAGTGAATTTACATCCATTGCTGATAAAATTCCAAGCGCAACCTTTGGACCAACTCCGCTCACAGTGATAAGTTTTTTAAACATATTGAGCTCATCACTGCCTGTAAAACCGTACAGGCTGATACCGTCTTCTCTGACAGAAGTATAGGTATAAAGCTTAACATGCTCTCCTATACCCGGAAGCTCCATAGCGGTACGTGCAGTTATAAAAACATTGACTCCAAATCCGCCAACATCGATAACGCAGGAATCTATATTTATATCGTCCAATAAGCCTTCGGCAAATGCAAACATACTTATACCACCATTTTTATGCTTTTTACTTATCTAGAATATCACAATCGAACATATGTTTCAAGCATAGACTTCTTTTTTCGTTGAAACCAGCCTTTTATATACTATCATAAAGCATATCAAATGGACAACCGTAGTTAAAAACCAGCTTATGGGATATGACACATATAATACTTCCAAAGTATGGATATTTCTAAATACGGTAAATATCCAAACAATACGGAAAATACATGCTCCCGTTAAACTTACAATGGTTGGCATTATAGAGTATCCCATGCCTCTTAAAACGCCGCTTGCCACATCCATTGTGCCGCAGAGAAAATAAAGCGTACAGATGTAAGTAATTCTGAGTAGTCCGTATGATACAACCTGTGGATCGTCGGTATAGAGCGAAAGCAAAGGATTACCAAATAGTACAGCAAGATTTCCAAGCACAATTCCAACTACGGAAACACATGCCAGGGATAATCCCAAAACCTTTTTAATCCTATCATATTTCCTTGCTCCAAAGTTTTGTCCGGAAAAAGATAACGCGGTTTGAGAAAAAGCGTTCATAGCCATATAAACAAAGCCTTCAAGGTTTTGACCGGTGGTATTTCCCGCAACGGCGATCGTATCAAAACTGTTCACGGATGATTGAATAATAACATTTGAGAATGAAAACAAAACACCTTGAACTCCCGCGGGCAGACCAATCTGAATCATTCTTAAAAACTTATCTTTGTTTATATGTAAACTGCTAAAAGTAAGCTTATAAGCGCCATCAGACATTACAAGGCATCTGACGATTAAAAATGCAGATATTCCCTGTGAAATAATCGTCGCAAGAGCAACTCCGGCAACACTCATTTTTAAAGGAATTACAAAAATGAGATTTAGAATAAAATTTATTGCACCGGCAACAAGTAAAAATATCATCGGCCTTTTAGTATCGCCGATTGCTCTAAGGATAGCCGCACCGAAGTTATATATCATCATAAATGCCATTCCGGCAAAATAAATACGCATATAGATGATCGCTAAAGGCAGAGCTTCTTTTGTGGTGCCCATCATTCTAAGCAAAGGTCCTGAAAACAGTACGCCTATCACTGTAAGAACAAGTCCGCTTATAAGAGCTGTAAGCATCGAGGTATGAACCATATCCGATAGCTCTTTGTCCTGTTTTGCACCATAGTATCTTGCTACCATTACATTTGCACCAATAGATAAACCTATAAACAAATTGGTAAGCAAATTTATAAGCGAAGCTGTAGAACCAACGGCCGCGAGTGCATCAGAGCCCGCAAATCTTCCAACTACAATTACATCTGCCGCATTAAATATCAGTTGAAGCATACTTGATGCCATTAACGGAAAGTAGAATTTAAGCATTTTTCCAAGTAACGATCCGTTACACATATCAATTTCGTATCTTTTTGTTTCTGCCATATGATTGCCTTTATAAATAATTATATTTTTAAAAACGCTGTGTATCTGTGCAGATTCATAAGCGCACCCTGTAGTTCCGCCGGTACTTAATGAGCATTGCTTTAGCGATGCGAATTTAGTACCGCTGCGTAGAACGATGGGAGGCGCGAGCCGTGTGCGCGGTGAACTGCATAGGTGCACAAAGCGTTTTACGGAATATATTTATTTCCATATAAAAAAAATCAAGCACGCACAAAAATATGCGTACTTGATAATTATAATACCGATTATTAAAAATAAAAACAAATCAATTATTAAAATACAATAATCTTTTTCAATTATTGATATATGAAATTAGAATTATTGATACATAAAATCAGAATCACTGCTTACTGTTGATATAGTTTACAAGGCCCTCGCAAGCGATGATCTTTTGCATAAATTCGGGGAAAGCCTGTCCCTTAAATGTAAGATTCTTAGTGACATCGGTTATAACACCGGTATCAAAGTTTACTTCTACCACATCTCCTGCATCAATAGCCTTAGCAGCTTCGGGGCATTCGATTATAGGAAGTCCGATATTTATGGCATTGCGATAAAAGATTCTCGCGAAAGTCTCAGCTATAACACATGAAACTCCGCTGGCCTTGATTGAAATAGGGGCATGTTCTCTTGAAGAACCGCAGCCGAAATTCTTGTTGGCAACAATGATATCGCCTTTTTGAACCTTTTTAACAAATTCTGTATCAATATCTTCCATGCAATGCATAGCAAGCTCGACAGGATCGGAAGAATTTAAATATCTTGCAGGAATTATAACGTCTGTATCAACATTATCTCCGTATTTAAATACAGTACCTTTAGCATTCATACTCATCTTTATCCTCCTTAATCAAGCTCACAGGGGCAAGAAATCTTACCTGTAACGGCACTTGCAGCGGCTACGGCAGGGCTTGCAAGATATACTTCAGAATCAACATGACCCATACGTCCGACAAAGTTTCTGTTTGTGGTGGAAATACATCTCTCACCCTTTGCCAGAACGCCCATATATCCGCCAAGGCAAGGTCCGCAGGTAGGTGTTGAAACTACGGCGCCTGCCTCAATAAAGGTCTTTACAAGTCCTTCTTCAATAGCCTGCATATAAATATCCTGGGTAGCGGGGATTACAATTAATCTCATATCAGGAGTCTTGTGACGTCCCTTTAACACTTTGGCAGCTATTCTGAGGTCATCAATGCGTCCGTTAGTACAGGAACCGATTACGACCTGATCTACATAAATAGGCTCCATATCATGTATTTCATCTATTGTATGAGTATTTTCAGGCAAATGAGGGAATGCGACGGTAGGACGAAGCGCGCTTAAATCAATCGTATATTCCTCATCATACTCAGCATCCGCGTCAGCTTCAAATACCTTATAAGAACGTGTTGCATGCTCATTGAGGTATTCTACAGTCTTTTCATCAACAGGGAAAATACCGTTTTTACCGCCTGCTTCTATTGCCATGTTTGAGATGGTGAATCTGTCATCCATAGAAAGCTCGGCAACTCCGGGTCCGGCAAATTCCATTGAACGGTAAAGAGCACCGTCAACTCCTATCATACCGATGATATGAAGTATGACATCCTTACCCGAAACCCATTTTGAGGGCTTTCCGATAAGGTTAAATTTAATCGCTGAAGGAACTTTGAACCAAGCTTCTCCTGTAGCCATTCCTGCCGCCATATCGGTTGATCCGACGCCGGTAGAAAAAGCTCCCAAAGCACCGTATGTACAAGTATGAGAATCGGCACCTATAATAACATCGCCGGGTACGGTAAGACCTTTTTCGGGCAATAGCGCATGCTCAATACCCATATCTCCCATCTCGAAATAATTTGTTATTTCATTTCTTCTGGCAAATTCTCTTACACATTTGCAGTGTTCAGCGGACTTAATATCCTTGTTTGGAGCAAAATGATCGGGTACAAGCGCAATCTTATCCTTGTTAAATACGCCGTTAACCTTCATTTTATCCAGCTCTTTTATAGCTACGGGGCTGGTGATATCATTTCCCAAAACAAGATCGAGCTTAGCCATTATAAGCTGTCCTGCCTTAACTTCAGGAAGTCCTGCCGCTGCGGCAAGAATCTTCTGAGTCATTGTCATACCCATGACCGGTTCCTCCTTAAACATAATTATAGAGACATTCTGATTAACAAAACAGCTCGGAGTAGGTCATATGTTCCAAAGCAAGTTTTAAAGCATGTCGGTACTTAATGAGCAGCTATACTGCGAATTTAGTACCGCTACATTGCGTAATGAAAGCGCAAGCTTCTTGCGTGGAACATATGCCTGATCCGAGCGTCACTAAGTCAACTAATACTAATCAAATCATTTAAGATTTATTAAATGGTTTAAAATTGATTAATCTGATTAGTTATTGATAAGCTTATCATCTTCATTATTCCAGCTGTAAAGCTTACGAACTTCCTCACCAACCTTCTCAGCGGGATGCTCTGCAGCAAGCTTTCTCATAGCCTGGAAGTGAACCTGCTTACCTGCGGGTGACATATCAAGTAAAAATTCCTTAGCGAAGGTTCCGTCCTGAATATCGGAAAGAACTTTCTTCATAGCCTTCTTTGTATCCTCGGTGATGATCTTAGGTCCGGTAATATAATCACCGTACTCAGCAGTATTGGAGATTGAATATCTCATTCCTGCAAATCCTGACTGATAGATAAGGTCAACGATGAGCTTCATCTCATGGATACACTCAAAGTAAGCATTTCTGGGATCGTATCCTGCCTCAACAAGGGTCTCGAATCCTGCCTGCATAAGAGCACAAACACCACCGCAGAGAACTGCCTGCTCACCAAAGAGGTCAGTCTCAGTCTCGGTTCTGAAGGTTGTCTCAAGAACACCGGCTCTTGCTCCGCCGATACCAAGTGCATAAGCAAGTGCAAGATCCCAAGCTTTTCCGGTAGCATCCTGCTCAACAGCAATAAGACAGGGAACACCCTTTCCGGCCTGATACTCACTACGTACGGTATGTCCGGGTCCCTTGGGAGCGATCATGGTAACATCTACATCCTTGGGAGGCTTGATGCATCCGAAATGAATGTTGAAGCCATGTGCAAACATAAGCATATTTCCGGGCTCAAGATTGGGCTCGATATCATTCTTGTAAAGATCTGCCTGCTTCTCATCGTTAATGAGAATCATGATAATATCAGCTTTCTTTGCAGCTTCAGCAGCGGTAAATACTTCAAATCCCTGCTTTACAGCCTTATCCCAGCTCTTTGAACCTTCATAAAGACCAATAATGACCTTGCATCCTGACTCCTTAAGGTTAAGTGCATGTGCATGTCCCTGGCTACCGTAACCGATAATGGCTATGGTCTTGTCCTCGAGCATTGAAAGATTACAATCCTTTTGATAAAAAATTCTTGCCATTGTTTTTTCCTCCATTTGGCTATATTTTTTATAAGCTTTTATGTATTTGATATTATCAAAGGCACAAAGCAAATGAACAACTTATTAAGGTAAAAATGTTACATTCTCGATACCTCTTGAAAGCCCGGCCATACCGGTTCTTGCAAGTTCAAGTATCTCATGTCCCTCTAAAAGATCGAGGAATTTATCGATTTTCTCAATGCCGCCTGTTATCTCAATAATAAGGCATTCGGTGGCAACATCAACGATTTTACCGCGGAAAATATCGGTAATTGCAATAATACTGGGGCGTTCATCGGGAGCACATCTTACTTTTACTAGCGCAAGCTCTCTGTATACGCTCTCATCAGGCTTAAGTTCCTTGATATCCTTGATATCAACAAGCTTTGCAACCTGCTTTTCAATCTGTTCAAGCACTTCATCATCACCGCTTGTAACGATAGTGACGCGAGTATATCTTGGATCCGCCGTTACACCGGCTGTAATACTTTCGATATTATAACCTCTTCTGGAAAACAAACCTGATATACGGGAAAGAACACCGCTTGTATTGTTTGCCAAGAGCTGAAAAACCTTCTTTTGCATCATAAGCCTCACAAAAATTTATTCTTTATAGAACTTTAAACAAAACTTTAACACGTTAACGCGCTAGTGTCAACCATCATTCTCTATACATTTTGAAAGAGAAAGGGTGCCGGTTCGTGCTATTTCCACAATACTTATGGATTTAAACATATTAATAAGCAATTGAATCTTCTCGGGAGTATCACAAATCTGAATCATCATATAATGAAGCGACATATCTACAATGTCCGCTTTCATCACTTCGCACATCTCCATGATCTCATTGCGGTTTGACTTATTATACTTAACCTTCATAAGCATCAGTTCTCTCGATACGCACTGATATTCGTTAAAGGTTTTAACTTTGATGACATCAAGCTTTTTATTGAGCTGCTTTTCTATCTGCTCAAGCGTTCTCTCATCGCCGCTTGAAACTATCGTCATAGAAGAGACTTCCGGATCATCCGTCTCTCCAACGGCAAGAGAATCAATGTTAAAGCTTCTTCTTGCGAAAAGTCCGCTTACTTTACTAAGTACACCGGATCTGTTTTCAACTGTAACAGAGTAAATTCTTTTTGCTTTCATATTATCTTCCCTACAGCAATTTATTTAACCAAATCCATGGGATCGATCATTACCTCCAAAAGGCAGTTATTCTTATCCTCAAGGAATTTATCTATGATTTCGGAAAGGCCCTTCGCCGTTTTAAGTCTCAAATAATCAAATCCGTATGCTTTTACAAGCTTTTCAAGGTCCGGACTTCCGTCTAAAGAAACCATTGAATAATTATCTTTGTAAGAATAGTGCTGATACTCTCTTACCATTCCCAGGAAATTATTGTTAAACACAATAATCTTAGCCTGTACACCGTGCTGAACAAATGTAGCCAGCTCGCACATAGACATCTGAAAAGACCCGTCTCCGCAAACGCAGACAACCTGTCTTTTAGGAGCGGCAAGCTTAGCTCCGAGTGATGCGGGGATTGAATATCCCATTGTGCCCATTCCGCCTGAAGTAAGGAATTTTCCTTTCTTGATCTTGGCATAAGCACATGAAAAAATCTGGTTCTGACCGACATCTGCAATATAGATTGCATCGTCCTTCAGCTTATCGGTAAGAGTTTCGATAAAGTTTTGAGGATCAACATATTTTTTGTTGGGCTTTCTAACGATCTTGAGCTCCTTTTTAAAGCCTTCAAGAGCTTTAAGCCACTTGGAAGTGTCTGATGAAAAATCCTCTTTATTTAAATCTTCAAAAATAGCTTCGCAATCGCCGACAAGCGGAATCGAAGAAACAGCATTTTTTCCGATTTCCGCAGGATCGACGTCAATGTGAATCAAAACCTTATCCTTGGTGATAAGATCCGGCTGAGATATTGCTCTGTCAGCAACTCTTGCGCCGACCATCATTACACAATCTGACTCGTTCATTGCTTTATTAGCATAAGGCTTTCCGTTGTTTCCGACCATTCCGAAATACAAAGGATGATCGGTAGGAATTGTTCCGATACCCATCATTGTGGTAACCATCGGTATATTATGCTTTTCAGCAAATTTAATAACTTCATCGTCAGCCTGACCGAGCTGGACACCGCCTCCGATACACATAATCGGCTTATCGGCCTTTGCAAGCTCTTTAATTACTTTTTTAATCTGCGAAGCATTTCCTTTAACGGTAGGTTTGTATGTTCTTAAATTAACGCTTTCGGGGTATTTGAAATTCTTGATGTTATCATTTTGAACATCAATCGGAATATCAATTAGTACAGGCCCCTTACGTCCGGAACTCGCTATGTGAAATGCTTCTTTAAAGATTCTGGGAAGGTCCTCTGCCTTTTTAACAAGATAACTGTATTTTACAAATGATTCAACTGCGCCCGTTATATCGGCTTCCTGGAACACATCACTGCCGATAAGGTCCGTTTTAACCTGCCCGGTTATAACAATAAGAGGAATTGAGTCGGCATATGCCGTTGCTACACCTGTAATAATATTGGTTGCACCCGGGCCGCTTGTAACCGCACATACACCGGGCTTTCCGGTAATGCGGGCGAGACCGCTCGCCGCATGAGCTGCGCTTTGCTCGGTTCTAACCAAAACAGTCTTGATATCGGACTCTAAAATACTGTTATAAAAAGGACAAATAGCAACACCGGGATAACCAAAAACGTATTTTACATCTTCTGCTTCCAGGCATTTAATTATAGCCTCGGCTCCAATCATTTGAGACCTCCGTTAACATAAAAGTTTCTAAAGACTGATTATATCATAGTTTAAGCGAATGATAAAAGTACTCAATTTATCGTAATAACAATAATCAATTGACCTTGTTTAATATTACGCTTTGTGATAGATTAATGTAGTTGAAAAAAATAGATTTTGGTATAAAATCTTATTTAGTTTGTAAATATCAAGAAATTAAAATTGAGAGGGTTTATGTAATGAAATCTGGCAAATTAATAGCAGTAATTTTAACTACCTGTATGTTAACTGCGTTATCTTTTACGGGATGCACTTCTAATGAGGACAAATCAGCACAGCTAACTGAGTTCAGGAATACTGTTGATACTTTCTGTGAAACTATAGCAAGCCTTGACAGCAGTATAAATAATGCAGGCGATTCGGATGATACCGCATCTGTTCTGTCAAATCTTGATACTTTAAATACATCATTTGCAGAGTTTGCTTCGGTAGATTTTCCTAAAGATTACGACTATCTCGAGAATCTCGCTGACGAAGCCGCAGATTATATGAGTACTGCGGTTACTTCCTATCACCAGGCTTTTGAACAATGCACCGATAAAGAATCTTTTGAAAATAAGTACAATTATGCAGGCGAAAATTATTCAAGAGCTTATAAAAGGATAAACGTAATCGTTTCCTTCTTAAACGGTGAAACTACCGACGATGCGACAATCGTAACGGAATAACGATTCCAAGCGCCGTTATTAACAAAATATAGACACCCCATATGGCTCCGCAGACCTTACCGGCATCGATAAACAACTTTTCGGGACACAGGAAAATTAAGTTATCGTATTTTGGGTCGAGGAGCCAATTTGTATTATTGAAAAATATATTATGGCAAAATACGATAAGCCAATTTAGATTTGTTGTGGCAGCAATAACTATAACAACAGCCAGCAAAACAATTATTCCGTCAGCTATAAGTATTCCGTTTCTGAATTCTTTTGTGCTTTTATTTAAAAGCAGGAAAATTGCAAAAATAAAGGCAGCAAAACTCGTAATTACCAGTAAATCTCTCATTCTTAAAATAATGTTTTTCACATCCACCATATGAGATATGTCTTTGTCATTAAAGAATCTTCCGTAAGAACCTCTTACAGATACCTCTATATCAATTGATTCGGCTTTTCCCTTTACAAAATCCACAAGCCTTGCTGTTACGCTCTCCAGGTCTTCATCAGACATATCAAGCGCTTCGCCAACCTTATAATCCTTGTATTTTGCATTAAGATAGCCCTTACTGAATATGACAAAATAGACACATCCGTCAAACAGTATAAAAAACATCAAGAAAGAGAATAATACTGAAATTAAAGTTTTAGCCGCCTTCATAAATTAATACACACCTGTTAAAGCATTCCAGAAATTTGTACCCTTATCGGTAACATATACATCATAGTTAAGTGCACTGTCATTAGTATACTTAAGATAATATGATGAGCTGACCGTACTGTATAAACTCATAACTTTTTCATCAATTAGCTTTTTACCGCCAAATAAAGCGATTTCATACAGAGTTCCGCAATTGTCAACAGTGTCTGTAACAACAAGAATCTTATTATCAAATGTAATCGTATAATTATCTACATCATCGGCCAGTTTCTTAGCTCTGCCCTTATTGTTTGCGCGATAAAAAGAATCTTCATCGTTTATATAATATACATACTTACCTTTTTCATCAGCCATAAATGACTTTACATCATCAGCTATTTTAACAGCTTCTCCGGGCATCCTTAAGTCCTTATAATAAAGAACCGAATCATTGTTAAGATAGTACAGATTTCTGGATGCACGATCAATATTGAAATAGTAAATATTCTTTGCTACTTTCTCGGAATTATATGCTTTATCTACATAAATCACATTGGAATAATCGCCCACATAAAAAGTATTGTTAAGCTCGCCGCTGTAAATTATAGCATTTGTAACCATATTATAGTTTGTAGAATAAGCGCCGTCGGTATTTAACAAAATCGGATAAAAATCATCATATGCATCGGCTATGAGGATCTTTTCTCCGCCCTTATTTGAGATAAAGGTCCCCTCATCAGTTGTAAATACAACCGATGACAAATCCTTAGAAAATACAAATGATTTCTTTACATTTGAACCAATCTTGTTATTGTTATACTTTTTGTCCGTAACGTAAAGAGCATTCTTGTACTGGTCATAATAGTAAATGTACTTAGCGTTATCCGAAACCCCTACAGGAAGCACATCACCGGTCAGCTTATAGCTCTTCTTTCCGGTGTAAACATACAATCTGTCCTCTCCATCTTCAGGAGTAAGATATAAAACCGACTTACCTGAGGGAGACAATACAGGATAATCGAGTACATTGCCTGAAACATTTACTATATTTCCGCTGGCGGTATCATAAATAAACAAATCGCCCTCTAAATCAACATAAGCGATAGCACTACCATCAAAACAAATATCAGCAGTAGAAACATTCTCTCCCACAAGTCTCAATGTAAGTTTAGAATCAGCTACATATAAATCATCATCACAAGAAAAAAGTGCATATGTACTGTCTCCGTTAACCTTAAGCATATCCGCCTTACCGGAGAAATAATTAGGTAATACGTCACCGTTATAGATTATATAAGTGGTATCGGCGCTTTCGTCATACCAGTTTGTAAAAGCACCCTGCCTAAAGGACTTGCTCTGAAAGAACATACCGAGAGCAATAATGCCTGCCACTATAAGCCCTATAACAACAACCGTAGCAGCAGCTATAAAAATAATCAAAGGCTTCTTGTTCTTTTTCTTTTTAGGCTCATTATCAGAATTAGATTCATTTTTT
>JAIKXH010000130.1 GCA_024684215.1 Lachnospiraceae bacterium | reverse complement strand
CCGGAAACCATTGGTTCAATTGTATATCTTTCAAAAAATCTTGAATATTTAAAGAAGAATGTGATTGCAGGATATGTTTTATCTTGCGTAGGTGATGATTTTGATTATTCGATAATCGAATCCAGGTATGCAAATACTCTTTCAGATAAAGTGTTGAGCAATGTTTTGGATAATTATACCACTTACACAAGGTACAGTTTCCTTGAAAGAGGCTCCGACGAAAGGCAATACAATGCACCGGGAGTAGATATGCCTGTAGTAGGCTTTTCAAGAACTAAATATGGTAAATATCCTGTGTATCATACCTCCAAGGATGATATGGATTATGTATCTGTTGCGGGATTTTCCGGAGCATATGATGTTATTACAAAAGTTATAGACATTATGGAGAATAACGGTTACTACAAAGTTAATTGTCTGTGCGAACCGCAGCTTGGAAAAAGAGGACTTTATCCTACTATTAGCAAAAAAGGAAGCTACGATGGTATTATGGCTATGAGGGATTTCATAGCGTATGCCGATGGCACAAACGATCTGTTGGATATTAGCCGAATTATAAAAGTCCCTGCAACAGAGCTGATACCTATTAAAAATAAACTAGTTGAGAACAATCTAATGGAGTCTGTAAATGGATGAAGTAAAGTGGAAAGAGTACTGGCCGGACTTCTCTGAGACAATTAAAAAAGTCGGAGTTAAAGAGGGTAGTGTTATTTATGTTGGAACAGACGCAACTAAGATAGTATATAGCGCTATTAAAGAGTTGAGATTAAAAGGGAAAGAAGAGTCAGAACTGTTTATAGATACATTTGTGGATACGTTGCAGGAGGTAGTGACAAATAGTGGAACTATTTTATTCCCTGTGTATTCATGGGATTTCTGTAAAGGAAAATCCTTTGATTATAAAAAAACGCAAGGCGAAGTAGGTGCAATCTGTAATTATATTTTAAATAATCGTTCAGATTTTATCCGAACAAGACATCCCATGTATTCTCTTATGGTGTGGGGAAAAGATGCAGAATTATTGGCGGCTATGGACAACCAAAATGCCTGGGTGGGAAATACGCCGTATGCGTATATGCACAAGAACAACGCGATAGAATTGGATTTAAGCGTAGATACACTTAGAAGTATGACATTTAAGCATTATGTTGAAGAGAGCATAGGTGTTCCCTATCGACATACTAAGTTCTTTTTGGGAGACTATATCGATAGAGACGGTATAGTAGAAAAACGAGCATATTCTATGTATGTAAGAGATCTTAATGTACAGTTAGAGTCTTGTCAGAATGATGATTTCTATATCAATGGCGGAACTGCAACAAAGGTAAGGTTTCATGATTGGGACGTGATAGGTGTAGAACTTGGCAAAGCCTACGATTTAATGAAGGACGATTTTTTTAATAACGGTGGAAAAAACATATACAGGTTTACCGATTATGAAATTGATTGGAATTCGGACAATAAAGTATACGAAATAAGGTATTTGGAAGAATTCAAGCTTCTGTAGGGAGATACATAAATGAAATATAATGTACTGCAGTATTTGGAAGAGAGCTGCATGCGCTTTCCTGAAAAGATTGCATTTGAAGACGAAAATGAAGCAATTACATATTCTAAAACCGTAGAATATGCTAAGAAGATCGCGTCATATGTTCTCAGTTTAAAGAATTATAAACCAAACGCCGCTGTCGCAATATTAATAGATAGAAACATAGATTCTATAGTATCTTTTTTTGGTGTTGTATATGCGGGGGGTTTTTATGTACCGATAGATCTTAATATGCCTAAAGAAAGAGTAGATTTAATACTAGAAAGTGTTAAGCCTATAGCGATTATAGATTCTCGAATTAAAAGCGGAGATTACGATAATTCAAAATCATATATAGACCTGTTAAATAATTATACAGTTTGTGATGATCTTCTTCAAAAGGTGAGAAACAACATGATAGATGAAGATCCTCTTTACGCGATATTTACTTCAGGGTCAACAGGAGTGCCGAAGGGCGTATTAATATCTCACAGATCCGTAATCGATCTTTTGGATGCATTTAATGAGGCATTTCATTTTGAAAATGATTCAGTTTTTTGTAATCAAGCGCTATTTGATTTTGATGTTTCTGTAAAGGATGTATACAACAGTATATATTGTGGAGGAAAAGTAGTAGTAGCACCCAAAAAGCTATTTATGTCTCCTAAACTCTTAGTTGAATTTCTTGTCAAAAAAGAGATAAATACAATGATATGGGCAGTTTCGGCATTAAAAATCATTTCAGATTTTGCCGCACTTGACGCAGTTGATGAGTTGCCAAAACTGAGGTATTCAATGTTTTCCGGAGAAGTGATGCCTCCAAAATCACTCATGTATTGGAAAAAGCATTTTCCTAATACAAAGTTTGTTAATTTATACGGACCGACGGAAATAACTTGTAATTGTACGTATTATATAGTTGATAGGGATTTTTCACCGGAGGAAAAGATTCCGGCAGGAAAGCCTTTTACAAATACCAGAATAAAACTTATAGATGAGAGTGGAAAACTAATAACTGAGGCCGGACAACTGGGGGAAATCTGCGTATCAGGAAGATGCCTTGCGCTGGGTTATTGGAGTGATTTTGAGAAAACAGAGAAATCTTTTCCAAAGGATCCATTTGTGAATGGATATAGTTCTCGTATGTACAAAACAGGAGATCTGGGACAGTATGACGACGATGGAAATATAGTTTTCTCTTCTAGGAAAGATCACCAGATTAAGCATATGGGGCACAGAATTGAATTGGGGGAAATAGAAGCAGCGTTAAACAGTATTCCCTTTGTAACCACAGCTGTATGTATTTATATCGAGGCGAAGGAGACGATTCTTTGCTTTTATCAGGCAGATGAAGAATGCAAAAAGGAAATCATTCGCGAATTGGGATTAAAACTTCCTAAATATATGTGGCCGAACTCATTTGTAAAAAAAGAGGCCCTTCCGTTGAATAAAAACGGAAAAATAGATAGGATTATGTTAAAGAAAGAATGGGAGGCCGAGAATGGATAAATTAAACGAGATATTGGAAGACATAAGACCGGATATAGATTTTGATAGTGCAGAAAGCCTTGTTGACGGCAATATTCTTGATTCCTTTGATATTATTACGCTGGTGTCGAGAATTAATGAGGAATTGGGAATAGAAATTTCTGTAGATGAGTTGATACCGGAAAACTTTAACTCAAAGAAAGCGATGGAAAAACTAATTGAAAAATATCAATAAGATATCCGAGTCCAGAATATATGTATGTCACACATATTATCATGTACTTGTAGCGGTACTGAAAGAATTAAATCTACCTGATTCTAAGGTGGGCAAAGCTACAATTCTTCTAAGCAAAATGTCAAATGATTTTGAGACTATTGGCGATCGCCTGGAAGAAAACGGACTTTTTCAGGAAGTTATAGAGTTTGATGAGAAAAGAGATACTTTTTTTCCGGAGCTGTCAGAGCTAAAGAAAGACAAAGGAAATATCATCTCAAATATGTGGTCTAGAATAAAGTTCACCAGAGAGTTAGCACGACTTGAGGCTAAATATGTTCCGGTGGATTTTAGACGGTATGAAGATATTTATGTTTTTTGCGACGGAGATCCCATAGGCATATATTTAAACCAAAACAGGATTAGATATCATGCTGTAGAAGATGGCTTGGATACTTTGAAACCATATATTCAGGCAAAATATGATAATAGGACTCATTTTAATTTGAAGAAATTCTTTAGTATGAATCTTAATCTTATTTTCATGTGTGATGGATACAGCAAATATTGCATCGATATGGAAGTAAATGACATAAGTTGCCTGGATGATGATTTTTACAAATATAAAGAAGTTCCAAGAAAAAAACTAATTGAATCTTTAAGCGCAGAAAAAAGACAGAAATTGATTCGGATTTTTGTCAAAGATATAAATGAATTGGAAGAATTCGCAAAGAAAAAAACTGAGGATGGAGTGCTTATTCTTACAGAACCGCTGTGCGCTCTTGATGTAAGGGAGAGATTGTTTAAAGATTTGACAGAACAGTACAAGAAAGAAGGAACTATCTACATAAAACCTCATCCTCGTGATAATTTAAACTACAAGGAAGTTTTCCCTGATTATTGGGTCTTTGACAGAACAATTCCGATGGAAATATTAGGATTGTTTAAGGAAATTCATTTCAAGAAGATAGTAAGTGTATACACACAACTTGGATTAGTGGATTTTGTAGATGAAAAAGTAATGCTGGGAAATGATTTTATGGATAAGTATGAAGATCCGGAAATTCATAGAAAAGCAGAGAAACTAAAAGTTTTTTCAAAATAGGTGTGACAACGGGATTATAGAATTAATGTTAAAGAATAGTTCTAGAAATGCAAATATGGAATTGCTACGTATAATCTCAATGATTATGGTGACGATGCTTCATGCCTTGGCGAAGAGTGATCTTTTGCCAACATTTGTGATGGACGTGTCATTTAATGGATGGGTAGCCTGGATACTTGAAGTGCTTTCAATTGGTGCGGTAAACATTTTTATGCTTATCTCAGGATATTTTCTTGTTAATTCTGAGTTTAAGCTTAAAAGGCTTATTGAACTAATATTTCAGACGTTTTTCTACTCAGCTGTTCCGTTTGTTGTCTTTTTAGCAAGTGGAAAGCTGGACCCCGAAGAAAAGGGAATATATCAGCTTCTAAACAATTTCCTCCCGATTCACATGGATACATATTGGTTTATAACGGCATATGTTGTTGTATATATGCTGTCGCCGGTTATAACCAAAGGCTTGAAGGCAGTTACTAAAAAGCAGCTTATAACTGTAATAGTATGTCTGCTGATTTATGAATGTGTTCTAAAGAGTATCTTGCCCTTCAGATTAACTACC
>JAIKXH010000074.1 GCA_024684215.1 Lachnospiraceae bacterium | reverse complement strand
GTTTATGAAGATTTTACGGTTGATTTCAATGTTGAAGATATTGTAAATAATACATATGCATCTGACGAAACCGATGGTTATGAAGATGCAGATGAAAATGACCAAGATAATGACCGGGAAAGTGAAACCGCAGATACAGGTAATGCAGAAGAGGAGCAGCCTGCAGAAAAGACGCAGCCTGCAGAAAAGACGCAGCCTGCAGAAAATGTGCAGTCTGCAGAAAATGTGCAGTCTGCTGAAAATGTGCAGTCTACAGAAAATGCGCAGTCTGCAGAAAATGCGCAGCCCGAAGCACCTGTAGTTCATGATATTAATATTGTCGCCAACGGTAAAAACATCGTGATGCACGGCAAGACAAATTATGTATTTGTAGACGTGTTTGATTATATTGATTTTGATCTGCGCAATCCTGCCGGAAGAAGCGTTATCACTAAAGTAAACGGTGAGACCGCAGCTTATATGCAGGAGCTTTTCGAGGGGGACAATCTCGAAATATACTGGGAGAAGAAATAAATAATGAGATTTTGTGCTTTTGCCAGCGGCAGTAGCGGAAACTGTACTTACGCAGGAAGCGATAATTCACATATTCTTGTGGATGTCGGTATCAGCGGTAAGAGAGTTTGTGAGGCTTTAAATACCGCAGGACTTGACGGAAGAGATTTGGACGGAATCCTTATCACCCATGAGCATTCGGACCATATATGCGGACTTGGTGTGATATCGAGAAAATTCGGAATTCCTATTTATGCGACATCAAAAACGGTTGATGCCATTAAAAGGGATAAATCTGTCGGAAATATTGATGAGTCTCTTTTTAATATTATTGAGGCTGACAAGAAATTTATGATCGGTGATCTTACGGTAAATCCGATGAAGATTTCACATGATGCGGCAGACCCTGTTGGGTATCGCATCTCATACGGAAATAAAAAGGTGGCCGTTTGTACCGATCTTGGAAAATATGATGATTATACCGTTGAATGTTTAAAAGGATTAGATGCGGTGCTGCTTGAAGCGAATCATGATGTTAAGATGCTGCAGCTTGGGCCTTATCCTTATCCGTTAAAACAACGTATTCTCGGAGACAGAGGGCATTTGTCAAATGAACTTTCGGGACAGCTCTTATCCAGAATATTACATGACAATATGAAATATGTTTTTTTGGGACATTTGTCAAAGGAAAACAATTTACCGGAGCTTGCCTATGAGGCTGTAAGGACCGAAGTTACTTTAAGCCCTGTAAACAAATATCGCGGCGATGATTTTTATATAAGTGTCGCCAAGCGCGATGAAATGTCGGAATTAATTGCTATTTAGCACTATATATGCGGAGGAAACTATGAAAAAATTAATTATTACTGTTGTTGGAAAAGATACTGTAGGTATCATAGCCAAGGTTTGCACCTATCTTGCGGAGAATTCAATTAATATACTTGATATTTCTCAGACTATCGTCAGCGGATATTTTAATATGATGATGATCGTGGATATGAATAATTCCGGTAAGCATTTTGGCGAGATTGTTGATGACCTCGACAAGATTGGAGAGGGAATCGGTGTATCTATTAAGTGCCAAAAGGAAGAGATTTTTGATTCTATGCACAGAATCTGATTGCTTACAAAGTGACACTTCTATGTTTACGGCCCTAAAGTTTACGGCCCTAAAGTTTGCGGCCCTAAAGCCGGTGGCCCTAAAGCCGGTGGCCCTAAAGAGTGTGACCGGAATAATATCTTACAGGAGACCCTATTAAATGATTAATCAGTTTGAAGTAATTGAAACAAATAAAATGGTTGAGGAAGAAAACCTCGACGTCAGAACAATAACGATGGGCATCAGTCTTCTTGACTGCATTGATTCAGATTTGGATGCTTGCTGCAAGAAGATTCATGATAAAATTTTTGAATCTGCAAAAGACCTTGTAAAAACAGGTGAAAAGATTGCCAAGGAATACGGAGTACCGATTGTAAACAAGAGAATATCCGTTACTCCCATTGCACTTGTAGGTGGAGCCTGCTGCAAAAACAGCGATGATTTTGTAAAGATTGCCAAGACACTTGACGATGTTGCCAAAGAGGTTGGAGTAAACTTTTTAGGAGGTTATTCTGCTCTTGTAAGTAAAGGAACAACTAAGGCTGACGAGCTTTTGATGAGATCAATTCCCAAGGCACTTGCTTGTACAGATTTCGTGTGCAGCTCGGTTAATCTCGGCTCGACAAAAACCGGTATTAACATGGATGCAGTAAGACTTATGGGAGAAATCATCAAAGAGACGGCAGAGCTTACAAAGGACAAGGATTCACTTGGATGTGCAAAGCTTGTTGTATTTTGTAATGCGCCCGATGATAATCCTTTTATGGCGGGAGCTTTTCATGGCGTTACCGAGGCTGACAGAATTATAAATGTCGGGGTAAGCGGCCCCGGAGTAGTAAAGACAGCCCTTGAATCCGTTAGAGGAGAGAGCTTTGAGGTGCTTTGCGAAACTATAAAAAAGACCGCATTTAAGGTTACAAGGGTAGGTCAGCTTGTTGCCAAGGAGGCTTCAAGAATGCTTGGAGTACCTTTTGGCATTGTAGATCTTTCACTGGCACCTACACCTGCTGTAGGAGATTCCGTTGCGGACATTTTATGTGAAATAGGTCTTGAATACGCCGGAGCTCCCGGTACTACAGCAGCGCTTGCGCTATTAAACGATCAGGTTAAAAAAGGTGGTGTAATGGCATCATCCTATGTCGGAGGACTTAGCGGTGCGTTTATTCCCGTAAGCGAAGACCAGGGTATGATAAATGCTGTTGAAGCAGGTGCTCTTACTTTGGAAAAACTTGAGGCTATGACATGCGTATGCTCTGTAGGACTTGACATGATTGCTATTCCGGGTGATACAAAGGCAACAACTATTTCCGGAATCATAGCAGATGAGCTTGCAATCGGAATGATCAACCAAAAGACTACTGCCGTCAGACTTATTCCTGTTGTAGGAAAAGGTGTTGGCGAGACCGTTGAATTTGGCGGCTTGCTCGGATATGCGCCTATTATGCCTGTTAACCAGTATTCATGCGATGCTTTTGTCAACAGACCAGGTAGAATTCCTGCGCCCATACATTCGTTTAAGAACTAATAATTAAATAATAACCAATGGTGTTGAATACTCATTTTTAGCCGGGGTGCAGGTCTTGATTGCTCTGGTGGAATAATATATTTCGTTGGCTTTAATTTCGTTTCTGAACATTTTCCATGGTTCGGAATAAAGTATGCCCGATGCATCGGCTACCTTTGTTATAAGCGGAATTTTACTGCGACATTTAATTTCACTGAGAAGAGGCTCTGCATCCCTTCTAAATCCAAGCACTCTGGCGTAAGGAATGAAATCGATAAGTTTGTAGCTTTCAACATCACGTTCTGTAATGTCCAATAAAATATGCATCAGACATCTTGAAATTCTTGTATACGTTCTGTCCTTACTTTTAACCTCATCAATAAAATTCTTAAATGAAGTAAAGCTTCCGAGTTTATTGGCTATTCGGTCTGATAAAGCGGTGCTGACATCAAAATATGAAGTATATCCGATGTTTTTTTCAGACAGTAGTTTGTAGTAAAGCATGGATGAAAAATCATCCAAATCAATTATATTTCCGGCTTCAATCTGGTCAAATAAATCATTGAATGCACTTTCGGGCATAGCATTAGAGAAGTCGGTTCCGGCGGAAATGGCCTCCCTGATAGCCTGTGCGGAAGCCGTGGTTGCATTGTCAGCCATATATCTGTCGTGATAATTTGAACCCTGCCTTTTGATGGTAAAAGGGGTGATGGCAGAATTGCGTCTGATTAAAGCTTTAATATATTCTATTGCCAAAATATTGTTGGGCTCCTCCAAAACCTTGGCTGCATCAAACAAAGAGTTCTCGTATTGGATAAGAGCATTATTTCTTGCAAGAGGGTAGGTATAACCCTCCTTCAAATATCGCTGCATATACTCAGAAAATTCCGGAGGTTCTTCTAAGAGAATGGAGGCTATATGCCTGAGAACCTCAATGTCCCCGCATTCGCTTCCGAATGAAAGATAATCTACCACACCTATTTTATCCAGAAGTGCTACAGCGCCGCAGGCAAAATACTCCGCACTTGCGGTGGAATAGCAGGTGGGAAGCTCAAGCACCAGATCGGCTCCGCCCTCCAGTGCCATTTTAGTGCGAGTATATTTATCAATAACGGCAGGAGCGCCTCTCTGAACGTAATTGCCACTCATGGCTATTACAGTATAATCGGCATTTGTGTGGTTTTTTGATTGTTCAATATGAGCGATATGACCATTATGAAAAGGGTTATATTCGGCGACGATTCCGTTTACTATCATAAGATTACTCCCGATGTGAGCTAAAACTGGTTTGTAAGAAGCAAATGAAAAAAATTTAATTTTTTACTTAAAAAGCATATAAAATTTGTTATATTTTTACTATAATATAAAAACAGCCTAATTTAAAGCAAATAATAAAATGTAAGGGCTTTCATTTTGCATTTTGTTGTGGTAATATATTCTTATATTTATGGTTGCTAATAATTTTTGATAATTTTTTTAAAAGAGAGGTAATAGGGAAATGGCATTTATTGATGGCATTAAAGAAAAAGCAAAAATGGACAAGAAGACTATAGTTCTTCCCGAATCAAACGATAAGAGAACTCTTATTGCGGCTTCTGAGATTTTAAAAGAAGGCATTGCCAATATTATCATGATCGGTAATAAAGAAAAGATCATGGATGGTGCAACCTGGCTTGAGATTGAACTTGACGGAATTGAGATTATTGACCCTAATCATACAGACAGACTTGATACTTATGTTGATTTACTTTATGAGTGCAGAAAGGCTAAGGGAATGACACCGGAAAAAGCCAGAGAGATTCTTTTGGAGGATTGGCTTACTTTCGGTATCATGATGGTTAAAAACAATGATGCGGACGGTATGGTTGCAGGTGCTTGTCATTCTACAGCCGATACGCTTAGACCTGCGCTTCAGATACTTAAGACTGCTCCGGGTGTAAAACTTGTTTCTGCATTCTTTATCGTAGATACCATTATGAAGGATATGGGCGAGAACGGAGCATTCCTTTTCGCTGATTGCGGACTTAATCAGGATCCTACAGCTGAGGAACTTGCCGTTATTGCAGATTCTTCATCACGTTCATTTAAGCAGCTTATCGGACCTAAGCCTCAGATCGCTATGCTCAGCCACTCAACTATGGGAAGTGCAAAGCATCCCCTTGTTACCAAGATGGTAGAGGCTACAAGGATCGCAAAGGAAGAATACCCGCACCTTGTGATCGACGGAGAGCTTCAGCTTGATGCCGCTCTTGTTCCTCATGTTGCTAAAACAAAGGCTCCCGGAAGCCCTGTGGCAGGACATGCCAATGTTCTCATCTTCCCTAACCTTGATGCAGGTAATATCGGATATAAGCTTGTTCAGAGACTTGGAAATGCTGAAGCTTACGGACCTATGCTTCAGGGAATCGCAAAGCCTGTTAACGACCTTTCAAGAGGCTGCTCATGGCAGGATATCGTAGGCGTTGTAGCGCTTACTGCTGTTCAGGCTCAGCTTGTTTAATAAAAATATTCTTCAGCCGCCATGTTTTTTATCCGGGACTGAATGGTTAAAAGGAGATTTAAAATGAATGTTTTAGTTATCAACTGTGGTTCATCATCTTTGAAATATCAGTTAATTAATTCCGATACCGAGCAGTGGATTGCAAAGGGACTTTGCGAGAGAATCGGTATTGAAGGAAGCCAGATAGTATATCAGAAAGCCGGAGGAGATAAGGAAGTTACCGTTTCTCCCATGCCCGATCACACCGAGGCAATCAGACTTGTTCTTGAAGCTCTTACCAATGAAAAGAGCGGAGCAATTAAGAGCCTTAAGGAAATCGATGCTGTAGGACACAGAGTTGTTCACGGCGGTGAGAAGTTCTCTTCAAGCACGGTTATCACACCTGAGGTTATTGAAGCTATAAAGGATTGCAACGATCTTGCGCCTTTACACAATCCCGCAAACCTTATCGGAATAGATGCTTGCGCAAAGCTTATGCCCGGCGTGCCAATGGTTGCTGTATTTGATACCGCTTTCCATCAGACCATGCCCGCGGAAGCTTATATGTACGGACTTCCTTATTCATATTATGAGAAGTACAAGATTCGTCGTTACGGTTTCCACGGAACCAGCCATTCATTCGTTTCAAAGAAAATGGCTGAGGATATGGGCAAAAAGCCTGAGGATTTAAAGCTTATCATTTGCCATCTCGGAAACGGTGCTTCCGTATCTGCGGTTAAAAACGGCAAGTGTGTAGATACTTCAATGGGACTTACTCCTCTTGAGGGACTTATTATGGGAACCAGAAGCGGTGATATCGATCCCGCCATCATGGAGTTTATTGCTCATAAAGAGAACAAGTCTATCGATGAAGTTATGACCCTTTTAAATAAAAAATCCGGAGTATACGGTCTTTCGGGAGACCTCTCATCTGACTTCAGAGATCTCGAGGAAGCATATAATGCCGGAAACGAAAATGCTATTATTGCGGTAAAGACCTTCAGTTACAGAGTAGCTAAATATGTAGGTGCTTATACTGCCGCTATGAACGGAGTAGACGGTATTGCGTTTACAGCCGGTGTCGGAGAAAACTGTGGACTTGTCAGAAAGCTTGTATGCGAGTATCTCGGATATCTCGGAGTAAAGCTTGATGAAGCTGCTAACGGAAAGCGCGGTGAAGATACTGTTATTTCTACTCCCGATTCTAAAGTGTGCGTTATGTTTATTCCTACCAACGAAGAACTTGCTATTGCAAGAGAGACCGTTGCACTTACAAAATAAGATAATTACTGCTTGTGGCTCCTGCTTAAATCTAGGCAGGAGCTATTTTATCTAAGTGGGACTTGAAATAAGAGGAAAACTTATGAATATTTGTCTTTTAAACGATTCATTTCCGCCTGTTATAGACGGCGTTGCAAATACTGTGATGAATTACGGCAGAGTTCTTACAAATGATCTTTGTGCCGATGTTATAGTAGGTACGCCCAGATATCCGGGAACTGATTATACGGGTTATCCATATAAGGTTGTTGCCTATCCGAGCGTCGATACCACAAGACTTACTTCCGGATATCGCACAGGATATTTGCTTTCTGTCAGAGAAATTTCCGAGATGTGTAAATTCGGGCCGGATATAGTTCATACTCATTGTCCTGCCGCATCAACTCTTATGGCAAGAATTTTACAGTACGAAACAGGTGCTCCTGTTGTTTTTACATATCACACCAAGTTTGATCAGGATATTTCAAAAGCTGTCGGAGACGGAATTCTTAAAAAAGAAACGCTAAAGATGATTGTCAGTAACATTAGCGCTTGTGATGAAGTGTGGGTCGTGTCAGAAGGCGCAGGCGAAAATCTAAGGAGCCTCGGATATCAAGGCGACTATCGTGTAATGGTCAACGGAGTTGATTTTGAAAGAGGAAGAGCTTCTGCGGAAAATGTCGAAAAAATAACCAAAGGATATAATCTCCCCGGCGATGTGCCCATATTTTTGTTTGTCGGCAGGCTTATGGAATATAAAGGAATTCCAATAATCTTAGATGCATTAAAGAAGATAAATGCCGCCGGTATGGATTTTAGAATGGTATTTGTCGGAAGCGGAGATTACGAAGAAAGCATGAAGGCGCAGGTAAATGACTCCGGACTTAATGAAAAAGTTATTTTTACCGGACCTATTCGAGACAGAGAAGAGTTAAGAGCTATATATACAAGATGTGACTTATTCCTTTTCCCTTCTACCTACGATACCAACGGAATAGTAGTACGTGAGGCTGCGGCTTGCGGGCTTGCTTCAGTGCTTATTAAAGACTCATGTGCATCCGAGGGAATAACCGATGGTCAAAACGGATATATGATTGAGGAAAACGCTTCATCAATGGCGCAGCTCCTATTGCGAATCTGCAAAGATATGGACAGTGTTCATCAGGTGGGCGAAAATGCCATGAATGAAATCTATATTTCATGGGAAGAAAGCGTCCAAAACGCCTATAGAAGGTATGAAGAGATACGTGAAGAGACCAAAGACGGAAGTCTTTTGAAAAAAAGAAGACAAAAGTCAGACCTTTTGATCGAGGCTGCCGGTGAAGTAACAGAGAAGTTTAAAAAGCTTATGGATATCCCCGGTAAGATAAAGAATGAGATATTCAGCGAAGATGAATGGATCATTCGCAGAAAGAGCTGATTCTCATTATTTATTATGATTTAGCTGATAAAAGATAATAGATAAAACATAAATATAAAATATAAAAGATAAAATATAAAAGATAAAATATAAAATATAAAAGATAAAGTTTTTTCCTTTAATATCGGAAAAGAGGCGTATATATTTGAAAAATACAGGCAGAGACTGGTATAAAACGGCAGTATTTTATCAAATCTGGGTCAGAAGCTTTGCTGACGGTAACAATGACGGGATAGGCGATTTGTATGGAGTATATGATAAGCTCGAATACATTAGATCACTCGGCGTTACAGCAATTTGGTTTAATCCGCTTTATCCTTCACCAAATGCGGATTTTGGATATGATATATCGGATTACTGCGATATTCATCCGGATTACGGAGATTTAGAGCAGTTTAAGAAAGTCCTTAATAAGGCTCATGAGCTTGGAATGAAGGTTATCATGGACCTTGTTATTAATCATACCTCAGATGAGCATAAATGGTTTAAAGAAAGCAGAAAAGGAAAAGATAACCCTTACAGTGATTACTATATTTGGAGAGATAAGCCCAATAATTGGGATTCCATTATTGAGGGTACTGCTTGGGAATATGATGAGCAAAGAGGGCAGTATTACCTCCACCTTTTTGCAAAAAAACAACCCGACTTAAACATGGATAACCCAAAGGTTAGAGAGGAAGTAAAGAATATACTTCGTTTTTGGCTTGAAATGGGCGTTGACGGATTTAGAGAGGATGTCATAAATTTCATTTCCAAAAGAGAAGGTCTTCCCAATGGAATCGGCTTTTTGCCTATAATAGGCAGTATGATGCATTATAAGGACGGACCGCATATCCATGAATACATGAAAGAATTCAGGGAAGTATGTGATGAATACGGCGCTCTCCAGATAGGCGAAGGCCCTATGACATCTCTTGGAAACGCGAAAAAGTATTTAAGCGGTAATACAAAGTCTCTCGATATGATGTTTTCCTTTGACCATATGACGGCGGACTGCCTTTTTACCGAATATATACACCGGCCTTTTAAACTGATAAGGTTTAAAAAGGCTTTGTCAAAATGGCAATATGGCTTGGAAGGCAGGGCATGGAATTCTCTTTATCTTGAAAACCATGATCATCCGCGTGTGATAAGCAGATACGGAAGTGAAATATATCATAATAAAAGCGGCACTGCTCTGGCGTTAAGCTATTTGTTCTTGCATGGTACACCTTTTATTTATCAAGGTCAGGAAATCGGTATGACCAATATCCGCCTGTCCTCAATACATAAATATATAGATGTTTCGTCCATAAACAATTATTTTAAATATCATTTAAAGGATGATCCGGGTGAAAGACTTCGCAGGATTCATTTATCGAGCAGGGATTCGGCAAGGACACCGATGCAGTGGAACGGTGGAAGATATGCAGGTTTTTCTACAGTTAAGCCCTGGTTTTATTTAAATCCAAACTACCGAAAGATCAATGTCTCGAGGGAGGAAAAAGACGAAAACAGTATACTGAATTTTTACCGAGAATGTATTTCCGTTAGGCAAAAAAGCAAAACTCTTTTATTCGGAAAATATAAAGAGTATGAACATAATCATCCCTATGTTTATATGTACGAAAGAAGACTCGGGAAGGTCGGTTATATAGTTATCGCTTCTTTTTCTAAAGAAAAGATTCCTTATGTACTTCCCAAAAACTTTAGGGGACATAAAGGAATAGTGGCTATATCTAATTATCCTTTAAAGAACATTAAAAACGACAGCTTTACTTTCCCTATCGATTATATGATATTAGAGCCTTATGAAGCTTTACTTATAAAGGTCAGATATATATAATAAACAAAGATAAGCGATGCTTTTTTGATGGAAAAAGTAATAAATATAAATGAACTGCAATATTCTATGATAGCGGAGCAGTGAATTTATCGCTTGACAACATTAAAGCAACGTAGTAATATTTAAACAATTTAAAAACAAACCGTTGATGCGGAAATAAAGGCAGTATATGTGCTTACAGAGAGACCGGTTGCTGAGAAAGGTTGGATATACAGGCTGTCAAATGGGCCGCTGAGGGTGCAGTCAAAGGATTTATTCCGAGTATTCTGCAACGTTATGCCTGCGTTAAAGGTAAAGGAGATGTTAGTCTCCCATAAGAGCGCATTTATGCGAATCAAGGTGGCACCGCGAGAAGATTATCCCGTCCTTGGCAAAATAGTTTATTTTGCTAAGGGCGTTTTTATTTAACATAATTCATTTTTTTAGAAAGGAGCACCGGATGAAGATTTTACCATCATTAGAGGAATGCAAAAAAATAGCTGACAGCGGAAAGTACGGGGTAATTCCTGTCTGGTGCGAGATGCTTGCAGATACAACCACACCAATAGAGCTTTTAAAAAAATTAAAAAGCACTTCCAAGCATGTCTATATCTTAGAAAGCGCAGAGGCTGATAAAAAGTGGGGCAGATATACATTTTTAGGATATGATCCACTAATGGAGATCACGAGCTATAACGGTGAAGTTACAATTACAGATCCGGATGGTTGCAGAAGTTTTAAAAGTGACATACGTTCAGAGATAAGAAATATAGTAGATACTTATAAAAGCCCGGAAAATAAAGATCTTCCTCCTTTTACAGGTGGTCTTGTAGGCTATTTTTCATATGATTATATAAAATACAGTGAGCCTACTTTAAAGCTTGACGCAAAGGATGAAGACGGTTTTAAAGATTGCAATCTGATGCTTTTCCATAAAGTAATCTGCTTTGATAATTACAGACAAAAAATAATCCTTATCTACAATATCAGAACCGAAGACGTGGATTTAAGTTACAATACAGCAGAAAAAAGACTTTCGGAAATGAAAGAACTTGTTTTGTCAAATACACCGGCTTCAAATATTTCACTAAAATTAAACAGCGAATTTAAGCCTCTTTTTGATGAAAAGCAGTATTGTGAAATGGTTGAAAAAGGAAAGCATTATATATACGAGGGAGATATTTTCCAGGTTGTGCTTTCCAACAGGCTTGAAGCTAAGATGGAAGGAAGCCTTCTTGATGCATACAGGGTTCTGCGTACATCAAATCCTTCCCCTTATATGTTTTATTTTTCCGGAAGCGACGGTGAAATCGTGGGAGCAAGTCCCGAAACACTTGTTAAACTTGAAAACGGCAGGCTCCATACATTCCCACTTGCCGGAACAAGACGCAGGGGTGAAAACGATGAAGAGGACCGGGCACTTGAAAAAGAACTTCTTGCCGACGAAAAGGAACGAGCCGAGCACAATATGCTGGTTGATCTTGGCAGAAATGATATCGGAAAAATAAGTAAGATAGGTTCAGTAGAAGTTGAAAAATACATGTCCATCGAAAGATATTCACATGTTATGCATATTGGTTCTACCGTAGCCGGAAATATAAGAGACGATAAAGATGCACTGGATGCGGTAGATGCGATACTACCGGCAGGAACACTTTCCGGAGCACCTAAGCTTAGAGCTTGCGAGATCATAAATGAACTCGAAAATAATAAACGCGGAATTTATGGTGGTGCCATTGGTTATATTTCTTTTACTGGAAATCTTGACACATGTATTGCTATAAGACTTGCATTTTCAAAAAACGGTAAAGTATTTATAAGGTCCGGCGCAGGAATTGTGGCTGACTCGGTACCTGTAAACGAATTTAGAGAGTGTCTTCAAAAGGCCGCTGCTGTAAAGCTTGCAATTGAAACTGCCTGTGAAGGTATATAAGGAGGAGCGAAAATGACATTATTAATAGATAATTACGACAGCTTTTCCTACAATGTATATCAGCTTATAGGAAGCATAAACCCTGATATCAAGGTTATCAGAAACGATGAAATGACTATACCTGAAATCGAAGCTTTAAATCCCGACCACATTATTATTTCACCGGGTCCGGGAAAGCCTTCCGATGCAGGAATTTGCGAAGAGGTTATAAAGTATTTTGCAGGTAAAAAGCCTATAATGGGTATCTGCCTTGGACATCAGGCTATATGTGAAGTCTTTGGAGCAACAGTTACTTACGCAAAAAAGCTTATGCACGGAAAACAATCTGTTGCAAGCCTTGATAATGATTCTGTATTATTTAAAGGAATGGAAAAGGAAATGACTGTTGCGAGATATCATTCACTCGCAGCTAAAGCCGATACCATACCGGAGGTTTTAAAGGTAACGGCCACTACGCCCGATGGAGAGGTTATGGCTGTAGAACACAAGGAGTACCCTGTTTTCGGTGTGCAATTTCACCCCGAATCGGTACTTACACCGCAAGGATCTAAAATCATGGAGAATTTCCTTGCTGTGAAATAAAATAATTAAGGAGATATTATGATTTTAGATCAGATTGCGGAATATACGATTGAGCGAATTGCACACGAAAAACAGATTACTCCGCTTGAGGTTTTAAAAGCCAGAGCCTTTTCCATGAGCGCGAATACGGGCTTTCCCTTTGAAAAAGCTCTCGCAAAGCCCGGAATCAGCTTTATCTGCGAGGCGAAGAAAGCTTCTCCCTCAAAAGGTGTGATTGCCGAAGACTTTCCATATGTTGATATTGCCAAGCAATATGAGGCGGCAGGAGCAGATGCTATGAGCGTTCTTACAGAGCCTAAATGGTTTATGGGAAAGGACGAGTATCTTTCCGAAATCAGAAAAGCTGTTAAGTTGCCTCTGCTTCGTAAAGATTTTACAGTTGATGAATACATGATTTATCAGGCAAAGGTTATGGGGGCTGATGCGGTTCTTCTTATATGCGCGATACTTTCTGACACGCAGCTTAAAGAATATTTTCAGATTGCTGACAGTTTAGGACTTTCCGCGCTGGTTGAAGCTCATGACGCTGATGAAGTTGAAAGAGCAATGAAAGCCGGAGCAAGGATCATAGGTGTAAACAACCGCAATTTAAAGGATTTTACCGTTGATATAGAAAATTCTGTAAGACTTAGAGAAATGGTTCCGAAGGATATTTTATTTGTGTCTGAAAGCGGTATGAAGACAAGAGCGGATATCGCAAGGCTTGAGGAAAACGGAACCAATGCTGTACTTATCGGCGAGACTTTCATGAGAAGTGATAATAAAGCGGCGATGCTTAAAGAATTGTCAGGCAGATAATTTTAATACTTGAAGTTGGATTTTTACAAAGATATAAAGTAAATACTTACTTATAAACTAACAGCATAATTTGGCGAGAAAGAAGGAAAACAGGATGAACGAAAAAGGAAGATTTGGAATACATGGCGGTCAGTATATTTCCGAGACCCTTATGAATGAACTTATAAAACTCGAAGAAGCATATAATCATTATAAAAACGATCCGGGATTTAACGCTGAGCTTAATAAGCTTTTAAATGAATATGCCGGAAGACCATCGCTTTTATACTATGCCGAAAAGATGACTAAGGACCTTGGAGGCGCAAAGATATATTTAAAGCGTGAGGATTTAAATCACACAGGTTCGCACAAGATAAATAATGTATTAGGTCAGGCACTTCTTGCCAAGAAAATGGGAAAGACCAGGCTTATCGCAGAGACCGGCGCAGGACAGCACGGTGTTGCGACCGCTACAGCTGCTGCACTACTTGGTATGGAATGTGAGATCTTTATGGGTAAAGAGGACACAATCCGCCAGGCGTTAAATGTATACCGTATGGAGCTTTTAGGTGCAAAGGTTAACGCTGTAACAACAGGAACCATGACTCTCAAGGATGCGGTTAACGATGCAATGAGAGAGTGGTCTAACAGGGTAAGCGATACTCATTATTGCCTCGGCTCTGTAATGGGACCTCATCCCTTCCCCACAATTGTGCGTGATTTCCAGAGTGTTATCAGTAAGGAAGCAAGAGCGCAGATACTTGAAAAGGAAGGCAAGCTTCCCGCAGCTGTAATAGCATGTGTTGGAGGCGGTTCCAATGCAATAGGCGCTTTTTATAATTTTATTCCGGATAAAGAGGTTGAACTTATCGGCTGTGAGGCAGGCGGAAGAGGCGTTGATACTCCTGAGACTGCCGCTACCATAGCTACCGGTTCACTCGGAATTTTCCACGGTATGAAATCATATTTTTGCCAGGATAAGTATGGGCAGATTGCACCTGTATACTCTATTTCAGCAGGTCTTGACTATCCCGGAATAGGTCCGGAACACGCTTATCTTCACGATACCGGAAGGGCTAAATATGTTCCTATAACTGACGAGGAAGCGGTATGCGCTTTTGAATATCTGTCAAAAACAGAAGGTATCATTCCTGCGATTGAGAGTGCTCACGCTGTGGCACAGGCTATCAAGGTGGCAAAGAATTATTCTAAGGATGATTGCATTATTGTAAATATTTCCGGACGCGGAGACAAGGACGTAGCTGCTATCGCGAGATACAGAGGAGTTGATTTGCATGACTGATGGTTTTAACAGGTAAATTATCGTAAAACGCGAAATATTTATGTAGAAAATCAGTGTAAAGTGCAGTTAATATTAAGAATAGGATGAAAGAAATGAGTAAAAAATTAAACAACAAGATTTCTAAAGCTTTTGACAATACAAACAAAAAAGCGTTTATAGGATTTTTAACCGCCGGTGACCCCGATGCAGATTCAACTGTTAATTTTATTCTTGAAATGGACAGAGCAGGATGTGACCTTATAGAGATAGGTATTCCTTTTTCTGATCCTACCGCCGAAGGAGTGGTAATACAGGAGGCAAATATAAGGTCTCTTGGTAACGGAATGACAACCGACGGTGTTTTCGATATAGTTAAAAGAGTCAGGGAAAAGAGCGATATTCCTCTTTGCTTTATGACTTACGCAAATCCGGTATTTCACTATGGTTACGATGAGTTCTTTTCAAAATGCGAAGAGCTTGGCGTTGACGGTATAATCGTTCCCGACATTCCTTTTGAGGAAAAGGAGGAAATGGAAGGCCCCGCAAACGCGCATAATGTTTCGGTTATCTCAATGGTTTCACCTACATCTGAAGCGAGAATTAAAAATATTGCAGAAGGTGCAGACGGATTTATATATGTCGTAAGTTCAATGGGCGTTACCGGCGTAAGAAACGAGATCAAAACCGATATTGAGGGTATTGTAAAACATATAAGAGAAGTGACCGATACTCCTTGTGCTATAGGATTCGGTATAAGTACGCCCGAGCAGGCCGCCGATATGGCATCAAAGAGCGATGGAGCCATTGTCGGTTCTGCCATTGTTCGAATTATTGAAAAGTACGGAAAAGATGCTGCGCCTTATCTTTATGATTATATAAAGAGCATGAAAGATGCGGTAGCTTCTGTATAAATATTTTTTGCGAGGTGTTTTATTTTTATGGACAATTGGAAATTTAGCGAACTTAAGTATGAGCGTCCAAATTTTGAAGCTGAGGCTGATTTTTTGAGGGCACAAATTGAAAAGATTAATAACGCAAAATCAGCAGATGATGTGTTTAAGGTAATTGAAGAGGTTGAAAAAGAAAGTGCCGAGCTTTCTGCAAACGTTACCGTATGCAGCGTCAGACACACTCTTGATACCAAGGATAAATTCTATGAGGAAGAGAATGAGTGGATTCATCAAAAGCTTCCTGAGTTTTCCGCTGTTGGCATTGCTTACGGAGATGCTCTTGATAAGTGTGCTTTCAGGGAAGATATCGTAAAAAAATATGGAAAGATGTTTTTCGTAAATATCGATCTTTCAAAGAAAAGATTTTGTGAAAAGAACATTCCTCTTATGCAAAAGGAAGCGCTCCTTACCGATGAATATCAGAAGATTATGGCCGGATGTGAGATTTCATTTGACGGAAAAACCGTTAATCTCTACGGTATAATGAAATATTTTGAGCATGAGGACAGAAATATCAGAAAAGCTGCATTTAAAGCATATTCTGATTTTTATGCTTCTAATGAAACAAGGCTTGAGGAAATCTGGGACGAGCTTATAAAGGTTCGTAACGAGATGGGCCGCAATTTAGGGTTTGATAACTTCATTCCTCTCGGATATTTAAGACAGGGAAGAACCGATTACGGTGTTAAGGAAGTAGAATCTTTCAGAGCGCAGGTCAAAGATGTTATCGTACCTGTATGCGAGAAGCTTTATGAAGCACAGGCAAAAAGACTTGGTGTTGATAAAGTCATGGCTTATGACGAAGAGATGGTTTTTGCAGACGGAAATGCTCATCCTGCCGGAGATGATGATTTCATGATTTCTAAGGCTAGAGAAATGTATCATGAGATAAGTCCCGAGACCGGCGAATTCATTGATTTTATGATAGAGCATGAGCTTATGGATCTCAAAAACAAGCCCGGAAAGGCTTCTACCGGTTATATGACAAGCCTTGAAAAATACAGTGCTCCTTTTGTATTTTCATGCTTTAACGGTACTATTTTTGATATGCAGGTTCTTACACATGAGCTTGGTCATGCATTTGCAGGATATATGGCGATGAGAAATCAGCCTATATCCGACTATTATTCAGAGACTACCGACATAGCAGAGATTCACTCCATGTCTATGGAGCAGTTTGCATACCCCTATGCGGAGAGATTTTTCGGAGATGATGCAGATAAATTCAGGTTTGCTCATCTTCAGGAAGCTATAACTTTTGTTCCCTTCGGCGTAAGCGTTGACGAGTTCCAGCATATTTGTTATGCAAATCCTGACCTTACACCTAAGGAAAGAACATACGAATGGCATAAGCTCGAAGAAAAATATATGCCTTGGAGAAAATACGAGGATGATGAATTCATGGAAAGAGGAGGCTATTGGTATCATAAGCTTCATATTTTCCTTTATCCTATGTATTACATCAATTACTGTCTTACAACCATGGGAGCTATGGAATTTAAGGCCAAAGACCATGAAAATCACGAAAAGGCCTGGGAGGATTATTTAAATCTTTGTAAGTGCGGAGGAAGCCTCACATACCTTGAGACATTAAAGCTTGCAAATGTTTCATGTCCTTTTGAAGATGGCGCTGTTAAGAAGGCAACTTCCTATGCTACAGGTATTCTTCTTGATGAAATAGCAAAGCAGTAGATGAAATAGCAAAGCAGTAGATGAAATAGCAAAGCAGTAAGATAAATGTTTTTTATAGTCCCCAAGGCGATGATATGTATCCTCTTTTACGGATAAAAAGTAAGGAGAGTGCTTTTCAGAAGCTTTGGGGATTTTTGCTTTATACAGAGAATTTGAATAATTTTACATATTTCCCTTTATTTTTTAAATAATATGGGATATAATCTAAAAAGTTATACAAATATACTTGTATACAATCCGAGGAGGAACTGATATGGCTGATATTTATTCTATCAACGAACATAATGAAATGCTTGATTTTTCCGAGATGGAACATATCAAGGATGAAATTGATGCGTTACAGAAGATTCTTGACACTAACCATCGTATAGATAAGAACCTTTATCTTGAATACGATGTTAAGAGAGGACTCAGAGATGCTGCCGGAAAAGGTGTGCTTACAGGACTTACGGAGATTTCCGACGTTGTAGCTTATGACCTTATAGACGGAAATCAGTGTCCCTGTGACGGCAGACTTTATTACCAGGGTGTTAACGTAGTTGATTTTATCAAGGGCCTTGGAGACCGCCGCTTCGGATTTGAGGAGACAACATATCTGCTTATGTTCGGCAAGCTTCCTAACGAGAAGGAGTTAAAGGATTTCATTTCCGTAAGCAGAGAGTTTCAGAATCTCGGTGCGCGCTTTACCAGAGACGTTGTAATGAAAGCTTCCAACGCAAATATTATGAACGCTCTTCAGAGATGCGTGCTTACACTTTATACCTATGATAATAATCCTGATGATATATCTGCTAAAAATGTACTCAGACAGTCTTTAGAGCTTATTAACAAGCTTCCTTTGATTGCCGTATATTCTTATATGTCATATTGTCACTTCAGAAAGGATCAGGCGCTTGTTATCCGTAATCCCAAGCCCGAGCTTTCCGTATCTGAGAATATTTTACAGATGCTTCGTCCCGACGGTAAATTCACCGAGCTTGAGGCTAAGGTTTTGGATGTGGCACTGATTTTACATGCGGATCACGGCGGAGGAAACAATTCTACATTTACCACACACGTAGTAACTTCTTCCGGAACTGATACATATTCTTCAATTGCGGCATCCATCGGCTCACTTAAGGGCTTTAGACACGGTGGTGCAAACCTTAAGGTTCAGAATATGTTTGCTGACCTTTACAAGAATATCAAAAACCGCGAGGATGAAAAGGAGATTACTTCTTATATTAAAAAGATCCTCGATAAAAAGGTATTTGATAAGCAGGGCCTTGTTTACGGCATGGGACATGCTGTTTATACTTTATCCGATCCCAGAGAGGTTGTCCTTAAGGAATATGCTAAAAAGCTTGCTATGGAAAAGGGCCGCCTCGATGACTTCAATTTCTATGAGAGAGTTGAAAAAATCGCAGGAAAGCTTATCATGCAGCAGAAGCATGTACATAAGGAAGTATGCGCAAATGTCGATTTCTACAGCGGACTTGTCTACAGCATGATGGGCATTCCAGAGGAGCTTTATACTCCTATATTTGCCATTTCGAGAATCTCCGGATGGTGTGCACACAGACTTGAAGAAATACTAAATGCAGGCAAGATAGTACGTCCCGCATACAAGTATGTGGGTCACCATGTAGATTATGTACCTCTTGAAAAGAGATAGAAAATTTAAAGAATTTTTGGAAAATCACTTGACATAAATCGGGCGGGTTCTTATAATATTCGAGTATGCGATTTTGCGTGTAATATTTTGCAAAGGTACAAAGTATGCTGATCAATCTATCTGATGCTTTTAATACATCCGGTAAGAGTATGGAAATCAATATTCATCCCGAGCTTACATCTTACGATGGCGGTTTGGGCGAGTTTAAGATGACTTCTTGCGAGGATTTTGTTTTAAAAGTCACTAATCTTGAAAAGGGTAAGGTTAATATCAGCGGAAATGTTAAGCTCTCATTTGAGGGACAGTGTGACAGATGTCTTAAGAGTACTCCGGTCAACCTGGATATTTCGATAGACAAGAATCTGGCATCACCCGATTATGAAGCCGGAGATGAAGAGGAAGACCTCTATGATTACATGGACGGTTACAATCTTGATTCCGAAGAGCTTTTGCAAGGAGAGATTACTGTAAACTGGCCTGTCAAGATCTTGTGCCGTGAAGATTGCAAGGGTTTATGCCCTGTATGCGGACATGATTTGAACGAGGGAGATTGCGGATGCGATACCTTTGTGCCGGACCCTCGCATGGCAGCTATTTTCGATAAATTGGAATCCACTAAGGAGGTGTAAATCATGTCTATCTGCCCTAAGAACAAATCTTCCAAGGGAAGAAGAGATCAGAGAAGAGCTAACTGGAAGATGTCTGCTCCTACTCTCGTAAAGTGCAGCAAGTGTGGCGCTCTTATGCAGCCCCACAGAGTTTGCAAGAAGTGCGGCTCTTATGACAAGAAGCAGGTCATCGACGTTGATTGATACTCTTCTGAGCATTAATAAGAGGTTACAAAGAAGCTGATTTTTCAGCTTCTTTTTTTTGCTATTTTTAGGTTGATTTTTATTTCTGCCTCTTGTATAGTATCTTTTAGATGAAAAAGCGTAAAAATACCAGCGACATGGAGAAAGCATAAAATGGACAAAATCATAAAGGTTGCCGTCGACGCTATGGGCGGTGATAATGCGCCCGTAGAGATTGTTAAAGGCGCTGTTGAGGCCGTTGACGCCGAGCCCAGAGTAAAGATTTTTCTTTGCGGCAAGGAACCTGAAATCAGAGCTGAGCTCGATAAGTATTCATACAATCAGGACGCTATTGAGATTGTACATTGCAGCGAAGTCATTGAAACTGCGGAGCCGCCTGTAAATGCGGTCAGACGTAAGAAGGATTCATCTCTTGTAAGAGCCATGTACCTCGTTAAGGAGGGGCAGTGTGATGCGCTTGTTACCGCAGGATCTACCGGAGCTTTCCTTGTAGGCGGACAGATTATCGTAGGACGTATAAAGGGAATAGAGAGACCTCCTCTTGCAACAGTTATCCCTACAACAAAGGGTATTTCATTCCTTTTGGACTGCGGTGCAAACGTTGATGCAAAGCCTACCGCTATTGTTCAGTTTGCTCAGATGGGTTCAATATATGCCGAGAATTTCCTTGGCATCAAGAATCCTACAGTCGGCATAGTAAACATCGGTGCGGAAGAGGAAAAGGGCAATGCGCTCGTTAAGGAAACTTTCCCTCTGTTAAAGGAAGCAAGCGGTATTAACTTTATCGGAAGCTGTGAAGCCAGGGATGTTCCTTACGGCGGAGCAGATGTAATAGTAGCCGAAGCTTTCACCGGAAACGTTGTCCTTAAGATGATGGAAGGTGTCAGCGGAGCGCTTGTAAAGATGATTAAAAAGGGTCTTATGAGCACCTTGAAATCCAAAATCGGGGCCCTTCTTTCAAAAAAGGCTCTTAAAAAGACTCTTAAGATATTTGATACTGAGAGTTACGGCGGTGCGCCGCTCCTTGGATGCAACGGACTTCTTGTTAAGACTCACGGTAGCAGTTCGTCCGTAGCAATTAAAAACTCTGTATTACAGTGTGTTAAGTTCACGGACCTTGATATTAACGGCAAGATTAAAGAGCAGCTTCGCATAGATGCTGAGAATAAAGCTGAGAAAGAAAGCGAAGAGAACTAATATATATATTTGTATTAAAGGAAGGATACATTATTATGGAACTTGAAAAATTAAAAGCGATTATTGCGGAAGTATTAAACGTAGACCCTGATGAGATTACACCTGAGACTACTTTTACCGATGACCTTGGAGCTGATTCTCTTGATGTTTATCAGATTATCATGGGCATTGAGGATGCTTTTGATATCCATGTTGAGGAAGATACAGCTGAGCAGATTACTACTGTCGGACAGGCTGTTGAGCTTATAAAAGACGCTCTTAATTAATCTGAGCTCTTTAATCAGACATTTGGAACATTAGATTCCCGGATGGAAGATTATCATCTGGGAATCTTTTAATGGAACGGAAAATAAAATGAATAATATCGATTTTAGTGGATTGGAAGATGTCATTGGTTATGAGTTTAATGACAAAAGCCTTTTAAAACAGGCTCTTACACACAGCTCATATGCCAATGAACAAAAGATAAACAAATCGGGTGATTATGAAAGACTGGAGTTTCTCGGCGATGCCGTATTGGAAGTTGTTTCCTCGGAATTCCTTTTTCATAAATATCCGGATTTACCGGAGGGTCGTCTTACTAAACTGCGCGCTTCTATGGTGTGTGAACCCTCATTGGCTCTTTGTGCCAGAGATTTAGATCTCGGTAAATATATTCTTCTTGGAAAAGGGGAAGATACTACCGGCGGAAGAAACCGCGAGAGTATTACCTCTGATGTTATGGAAGCCATTATCGGCGCTATTTTCCTTGACGGTGGAATGGAAAAAGCAAAAAAACATATTGAAAGATTTATTTTGTCCGATTTGGAGGACAAGGTACTTTTTTATGACAGTAAGAGCACTTTGCAGGAAGTTATGCAGGGAGATCTAAAGAAAGAATTTGAGTATGTTCTTGTGAGCGAAAGCGGCCCCGAACATGACAAGGAATTTGAAGTATGTGTTATGTCGGGCGAAGATAAACTCGGGTGCGGCAAAGGCAGAACCAAAAAATCTGCCGAACAGCAGGCTGCTTATCAGGCATTACTTAGGTTGAGAGATAAAGGTTATGTTTCTAAAAAGTATTGAAGTACAGGGATTTAAATCCTTTGCAAACAAGATAGTTTTTCAGTTTCACAACGGAATAACAGGTATCGTTGGACCCAACGGATCAGGAAAAAGTAATGTTGCGGATGCAGTAAGATGGGTTTTGGGTGAACAGAGTGTTAAGCAGCTTCGTGGCGGAACCATGCAGGATGTCATATTCTCCGGTACCGAGACCAGAAAGCCACTTAGCTATGCTTATGTTGCCATTACTCTTGATAATGCCGATCATGCGCTTCCTACCGATTTTGAGGAAGTTACGATTGCAAGACGCCTCTATAGGTCGGGTGAGAGCGAGTATTTGCTTAACGGAACTCCCTGCAGACTTAAAGACGTTAATGAGCTGTTTTATGATACCGGTATCGGTAAAGAGGGCTATTCCATTATTGGACAGGGCCAGATCGACAGAATCCTTTCCGGAAAGCCCGAGGAGAGACGAGAGCTTTTTGATGAGGCTGCAGGTATCGTAAAATTCAAGAGACGTAAAACCTCCGCTTTAAAAAAGCTTGAGAATGAACAGAACAATTTAGTAAGAGTCAATGATATTTTAGCCGAGCTGGAAAGACAGGTCGGCCCATTAGAGCGCCAGAGCGAAAAGGCAAAGCAGTATTTATCTTATAAAGACACTTTAAAGACTTTGGATGTCAACGCTTTTTTGCTTGAGCACGAAAGCCTTAAAAATAAGCTTATCGATGCCGAGGAAAAGCTTAGTCTTGCCGGCGGTGATTTGGCTGATGTCAAAGAAAAATATGACGGTGTTAAGGAAGAGTACGATCGCATGCAGGAAGAGATTTCCGGCCTTGATAAGGAAATCGAAGATGCGAGAAATGAGCTTTCAAATACAGATTTAAACAGAAGCCGTTTGGAAGGCCAGATTGAGCTTTTAAAAGAAAAGATCAGATCAGCAGGCGATTCCGATGCTTATTATCTCGACAGACAAAACGCCATAAATGAAGAGATCAAAGAGCGCAAGGCTGAGAGAGAAAAAATCATTAATGATAACAAGGATGCCGATGAACAGGCAGCCGAGACCGAAAAAACAGCTAAGGAGCTTTCCGATGCTTTAGCTGCTGTTCAGTCAGAAATAGAAGAATTAAATAAGCAAATAGAAGAGGGCAAAAATACAATCATCGGTGAGCTTAATTCACGTTCCACAATTAAGGCAAAGATGAGCCGCTTTGACTCTTTGAATGAGCAGATCAATGTCAGAAAAGCTGAACTCAATTCTCGTATTTTGCGTGTTAAGAGCGACGAGGAAGAGAGAAAAGAATCCATCAAGGCATTAGAGACTGCTTTTGAGGAGGCTACAAACGAAATCTCGGCAAAACAGAAATCTGAAAAAGAGGTTGAAGCCGAGATTGAAGAGCTTCGCAGCAATATAAATAAAACCGATGATAAATTAAGACAGGATCAAAATACTTATCATCAGGAAAAGACCAGACTGCAAACACTTCTTGACATTGCCGAGAGATATGAAGGCTACGGCGGCTCCGTTAAGAAAGTAATGGAGCAAAAGGATCGCTTTAAGGGTATTGTCGGCGTTGTTGCAGATATTATTAAAGTTGATAAAAAATATGAGACTGCGATAGAAACCGCTCTCGGAGGAAACATCCAAAATATCGTTACAAAGGATGAAGAGACTGCTAAAAAGCTAATTGGTTTCCTTAAGGAAGGGAAACTTGGAAGAGCTACTTTCCTTCCTATGGATGCGGTTACAAATCCTCAGCAGATCAAGGCTATAGATGTTCTTAATGAAAAAGGTGTGCTCGGTCTTGCTCATACACTTGTCGACACAGATAAAGCTTATGAAAAGATTGCGGAAAGCCTTTTAGGAAGATTTGTTGTAGTCGATACTGTTGATAATGCAACAAAGATTGCCAGAAAATATAATTACACTATCCGTATGGTTACTCTCGAGGGCGAACTGCTTGCTCCGGGCGGAGCCATTTCCGGAGGTTCATTTAAAAATAATACGAATTTCCTCGGAAAGAGGCGTGAAATCTCTGACCTTGAAAAGAGCGTTGCCAAGCTTGAAAAAGATATTGAGTCCGGCGATAAGCTTGTAAATGAACTCAGAGACAAGCGTACCGAAAAGAGAACAGAACTTGAGCATATTAAGCTTGAGATATCAGACCTTACAATCAAGCAAAACACAGCAAGAATCAACCTTTCATCCGCAAGAGAGCGTATGGAGGAAGAGACAGAGAATGCTCTTAACTTAAGTCAGGAACAGCAGTCTATAGAGGCTCAGCTTTCTGAAATTATTGAGGGCAGAGAATCCGCAAAGGATGAGCTTGCCGCAAGTGAAGAGCTTGAAAAGATTACTCAGGAAAAGGTAAATGAATTAAATAAGATCCTCGAAGATAAGCACAAAGAAGAGACTGAGGCTGCCGCAAAGGTTAATGCCTGGGAGGTTGAGGTTTCCAAGATGCGTCAGGCCATCGGCTTTAAGCAGGCTAACCTTGACCGTATCGATTCTGAGCTTGCAAAGTCAGAAGAGGAACTCGCTGCTGTAGTTAACGCCCTTAATTCCAATGCCGAGATGGTTAAGGAAAATAAGGAAAATATTGCGCTTATTGAGGAGACGATTGAGAAATCCTATTCCGTTGCAGAGTCACAGCAGACCAAAATGCAGGAAAATCTGAAAAAGAAAGCTGAGCTTTCGGCTAAGCAAAAGACATTCTTTGAAGACAGAGAAGCGCTCAGTGAAAGAATGGCTTCACTTGATAAGGAAGTGTTCAGGCTTAACGCGCAGAAAGAAAAATGTGAAGAGTCGATTGAGAGCCACATTAATTATATGTGGGATGAATATGAGATCACTCTTTCTGCTGCCGCAAACATCAGGGACGAGTCTATGACCGACCTTGTTGTTATGAAGAGAGACATTGCCGAGGTCAAAGACAAGATTAAACGTCTTGGCGATGTAAACGTTAATGCCATTGAGGAATATAAAGAGATTTCCGAACGTTACAATACTATGAAGACCCAGCAGACAGACCTTGTTCAGGCGGCAGAGACTTTAAAGGATATCATTGCGGAACTTGACAGCGCGATGCGCAAGCAGTTTACCGAGAAGTTCAAGGAAATCAGTGAAGAGTATGACAGAGTATTCAAAGAGCTCTTTGGAGGCGGAAAAGGTACTTTGGAGCTTATGGAAGAAGAGGATATCCTGGAGGCCGGAATTAAGATCATAGCTCAGCCCCCGGGAAAAAAACTTCAGAACATGATGCAGCTTTCCGGTGGAGAGAAGGCGCTTTCTGCCATAGCTCTTATGTTTGCGATTCAGAACCTAAAGCCTTCACCTTTCTGTTTGCTTGATGAGATTGAGGCGGCCCTTGATGATTCAAACGTAGGAAGATTTGCAAAGTATCTGCACAAGCTTACAAAGCATACCCAGTTTATTGTAATTACCCATAGACGTGGTACAATGGAAAACGTCGACAGACTTTATGGTATTACTATGCAGGAAAAGGGAGTTTCAACCCTTGTATCCGTTAACCTTATTGAGAAAGATTTGGACGCATAAATGGAAGAAAACAAGAGTGGCTTTTTCGGCCGTTTGAAAGCCGGACTTACAAAAACCAGAGACAGTTTTGTAAAAAGTTTAAATAATGCCTTTACTTCTTCTGAAATTGACGATGATTTTTATGAGGAACTTGAGGAGATTCTTATTATGGCGGACATCGGTGTAACCGCCACTGAGAATATACTTGATAATCTTAAAGCAAGAGTTAAAAAAGATCATCTGAAAAAGACGGAAGAATGCCGTGAGATTTTAAAAGAGACCATCAAAGAACATATGGCTGTCTGTGAGGCAGAATATAAATTTGAGACTGAAAAATCCATTGTGATGGTTATCGGAGTTAACGGTGTTGGAAAGACGACAACCGTCGGAAAGCTTGCATCGAAGTTTAAGGCTGAAGGTAAAAAAGTTCTTATCGCAGCTGCCGATACGTTCAGAGCTGCTGCAGGAGAACAACTTGAAGTATGGGCAAAGCGCGCTGATGTCGGCATTGTCGGAAGCGTTAACGGTGCGGACCCCGCAAGCGTTGTATTCGATGCTGTTTCAGCCTGCAAGGCCAGAAACGTGGATATTCTTTTAATCGATACGGCGGGACGACTCCATAACAAGAAAAACCTTATGGAAGAGCTCCGTAAAATGGACAAGATCATTTCTAGGGAATTTCCTGATGTTCACAGAGAAAACCTTATTGTATTGGATGGAACCACAGGTCAGAATGCTCTTGTTCAGGCAAAGGAATTTTCTGAGGTAGCCCCGCTTACAGGTATTGTTCTTACCAAAATGGACGGTACCGCAAAGGGTGGTATTGCAGTGGCTATTCAATCTGAACTTGATATTCCCGTTAAATACATCGGAGTCGGCGAAGGAATCGATGATCTCCAGAAATTTGATTCCGATGCATTTGTTGAAGCAATATTTAACTAATCTGATATCAGTTACGCGGCGGCCTCACAATGTGCGAGGTGCGAATCATGTTATACCCGTCGCTGTGATGTATATAAGCATATAAAACAAATATGCTATTTACAAATACATAATAATCGAATTTTGGAGAAATAAAAGCTCCGGGAAGAGGATGGAAAAATGAAAAAGGAAATGCTTACTTTAGACGCGTTTGAAGAAGCAACCGAAGTTGTACAGAAAGTTACTTCCGAGACAAAACTTGTTTATTCTGAATATTTCAGTGCAAGATTTGGCAACAAGGTTTACTTTAAGCCGGAGAATATGCAGTATACCGGTGCTTATAAGCTCCGCGGTGCATATTATAAGATGAGCCTTTTATCTGAAGAAGAAAGAGCCAAGGGCGTTATTACAGCTTCAGCCGGAAACCATGCACAGGGTGTGGCATACGCAGCTAAAGCTTTCGGAGCGAAAGCTACGATTGTTATGCCTACCACAACACCTCTTATTAAAGTAAACAGGACCAAGGGATACGGCGCTGAAGTTATTCTTCACGGTGATGTCTATGACGAAGCATGCGCTAAAGCCTATGAGCTGGCCGATGAAAAGGGATATACCTTTGTTCATCCCTTTGATGATTTAACTGTTGCCACAGGTCAGGGTACCATTGCAATGGAAATTGTTAAAGAGCTTCCCCTGGTAGATTATATTTTAGTGCCCATTGGCGGCGGCGGACTTGCAACAGGTGTATCTACACTTGCTAAGCTCCTTAATCCAAAGATTAAAGTTATCGGAGTTGAACCATCAGGCGCAGCTTGTATGAAAGCGTCTTTTGAAGCCGGAAAAGTAGTGACGCTTCCCGGCGTTAATACTATAGCTGACGGTACAGCCGTAAAGACTCCGGGCAGCAAACTTTTCCCTTATTTAAAGGAAAATCTCGATGATATAATAACCGTTGATGATGCGGACCTTGTAGTTGCATTCCTCGATATGGTAGAGAATCACAAAATGGTTGTTGAAAACTCCGGACTTTTGACTGTTGCTGCATTAAAACAGCTTAATGTAAAGGACAAGAGAATCGTATCAATCCTTAGCGGCGGAAATATGGACGTTATAACAATGAGTTCCGTAGTTCAGCAGGGCCTTATCTTAAGAGACAGAATCTTTACTGTATCCGTACTTTTGCCCGATAAGCCCGGAGAACTTTCAAGAGTATCCGGTATAATTGCGGGTGTTAACGGTAATGTTATTAAACTTGAGCATAATCAGTTTGTTTCAATTAACAGAAATGCTGCAGTTGAGCTTCGTATTACACTTGAGGCGTTTGGAACTGAGCATAAAAATCAGATAATTGATGCTCTTGAAAAAGAGGGATATAAGCCGAAATTGGTTCATACAAACATCTAAAAGCAGGGTGAAATCAATAAATTTACAGAATTATTCCTAATTTCTGGTTATATAATTAGGAAAGTTTTTGATAGACATATGTAAACCTTCTAAAGTATAATATTTGTATTATACATTTAGGAGGTTTTTTATATGAAGAGTATTAAAGCTAAAATGCTTCTCAGCCTTCTTCCTTTATTTGCTGTTATGCTTATCTTTATGGCTGTATTTTCCTTACAGGAGAGTAACAGTATCATCACTGAACAAGCAAATGATATTGCGGATGAGACTTTGCAGGCAGCCATCAACGAGATGGACGGAGATCTTGATGTAATTCGTTATACTGCTCTAAATATTGCCAGAAGTGTTAGTGCCGTTTATGTAAAAGCTAATGAGTCAACTTACCAGAGAATGCTTGGATTTATCATTCAGGATAATGATATGATTTCAGGTTCCGGTATTTGGTTTGAGCCTTTTAAAGCCGATCCCGACAAGCGCTTTTATGGACCGTACTACTATAGAAACGGCGATAGTGTAGATGTTACATGGGAGTACAGTAATAAGGATTATAATTACTTCGAGAAGGAGTATTATCTTAATGCCAAGGGAATTACCACCTCTGAGGCAATTATTACCGACCCCTACTATGATCCTGTATCGGGAACTGTAATGTCAACATGTTCTGCACCTATTTTCAACTACAAGGGAGATTTTATTGGTTGTGTTACCGTTGATATTCAGCTTGGCTCCATTGAGGCAGCTGCCGCAAATATCAAAATGGGAGAGACCGGTACCGCAATGCTTACCACATCAAGTGGTGTATATCTTTATTCGCAGGATCCGGAAAATGCTGCAAACGGTGTAAATATTTTGGATGATACCAATGCTTCACTTTCTAAACTTGGCGCGACTGTAATCGCTAATGAAGAAGGATCATCAACCTATACCGCCGGTTCAAAGAAATATGATGTTTTCTATGATACATTGCCCGCGGTTAACTGGAAGCTAATGCTCCAGATTGAGGACGACGAGCTTTTGTCTGAAACTAAAAAGATGATGAATATTATGGTTATCATCCTTGTGGCAGCACTGCTTATAGGAGCTGCTGTTATATTCTTTGTAATCAATGCAATGACAAAGCAGCTTGCCAGAGTCAGCATATTTGCGGGAGAGCTTGCCTCCGGAGACTTTACCATCGATCCGCTTAAGGTTAAATCAAAGGATGAGGTGGGCAGAGTAAGTGATGCGCTCAATAATATGTACCAGAGCAATAAATCCATTATTCAGGGTATTGCAAAAGAGTCACATGATGTTAATGATGTATCAACTACTCTCGGAGCCATGTCTGAGGAACTCAACGCTGAGTTCGAGAAGATTCGTGAGAATATGGCAGTCGTAAATGATGCTATGATGATGACCGGCGCAGCTACCGAGCAGGTTAGCGCTTCTGTTGCCGATGTTAACGAATCTGTAAGAGGACTTGCTGAGGAGACCGAGACTACTAACGCTGAGGTTACCCGTATTTCCAAGCGCGCAAAGGAAATTCAGGAAAAGAGCAGCAAGGCACATGACGAGGCTATTTCAATTGCAGAGCTTCGCAGAGTAGAGCTTGAGAGAGCAAATGCAAAGGTTGCGGTTGTCAACGAGATCGATACTCTTGCTTCTACTATTTCCGAGATTGCAGAGCAGATTAACCTTCTTTCACTCAATGCTTCTATTGAGGCTGCAAGAGCAGGTGAAGCAGGAAGAGGATTTGCGGTTGTTGCTTCGGAGATTAATAAGCTTGCTTCCGAGACCGCAGATGCAGTTGAGAAGATTAAGGGAACCACCAATGAAATCCAGACTGCTTTCCTTGAGATGGCTGAAGGATCCAATAAGCTTCTTTCATTTGTAACTGAGACCGTTACTCCCGATTATGATAATTTCGTGGAGGTCGGACATCAATATGGAGCAGACGCAGAGCTCTTTGGTAAACTTGCTTCTCAGATCGATGAGATGACTGAGATGATCAGTAATTCCATGAATGAGGTTAATGAGGCTGTTTCAAGTATCGCCGAATCTACTCAGGATACTTCAAGCAAGTCAGCTGAGATTACCGATTCCGTAAACAGCGTATCAAGTGCTGTTGAAAGTGTTGCTGATATGGCTCAGCAGCAGCAGAGAACTGCTTATAACCTTATCGATATCGTAAATAAGTTTAAGCTTTAATGCTTTAAAAATTTCAGGTAATATATGTTACCGATGAGGCTTATGTAATTTAAAGTCCATATACTGCATATAGAGACTGATAAATATTATACTGTAAAGAAAAAATACTTTACTGTAAAGAAAAAATACTTGACATATTAGCGCACATGTATTATTTTAATATATGTGCGCTTTTAGTATGCTGTTTTCTAATTGTTTATCTCTGTGAGAGAAAACCCTCGCTTTATTAAGCGAGAATTGAGTATTTTAGAAAGGCAGATTTATGGATGAGCTTTTTGAGAAATCCTTATTATATGATTTTTACGGAGAGCTTTTAACAGAGCATCAACGAGCTGTATACGAAAGCTTTGTGTTTGAAGATATGTCACTTTCGGAGGTCGCTTCCGAACAGGGTATTACCCGCCAGGGTGTACATGACCTTGTTAAAAGGTGTGAAAAGATTCTTCAGGGCTATGAAGACAAGCTTCATCTTGTTGAGAAGTTCGTATCTATAAAAAAGAAAGTACAGCAAATTGAAGATTTATCCGATTCCGGTAATAAGGAAACGGATTTGGCTAAGAGCCTGAGTGATATTAAATCGCTGGCTGATAAGATATTAGAGGAATTGTAATTTGGCATTTGAAAGCTTAACCGATAAACTTCAAAATGTTTTTAAAAAGCTTAGAGGCAAGGGGAAACTTACCGAAGAGGATGTCAAGACAGCTCTCAAGGAAGTCAAGATGGCTTTGCTTGAAGCGGATGTTAACTTTAAGGTAGTTAAGCAATTTGTTAAGACTGCTGAAGAAAAAGCAGTCGGTACTGATGTTTTAAACGGACTTAATCCGGCTCAAACAGTTATCAAGCTTGTTAATGATGAGCTTGTTGCTATTATGGGCAGTGAAACCGATGAGGTAAGCTTTAAGCCCGGTAAAGCGATTACAGTAATTATGATGGCCGGCCTCCAGGGTGCAGGTAAAACCACCGCCACCGCGAAGATGGCGAAGAGGTTCAAAAATAAAGGCAAAAAGAGCCTTCTTGTTGCCTGTGATATATACAGACCTGCAGCTATAGAGCAGTTACGTATAAATGCTGAGACGGTAGATGTTGATTTCTTCTCTTTGGGAAGCGATGTAAAGCCGCCGGTTATCGCAAAGCAGGCAGTTGAATATGCCGAGAAGAACGGACATAATGTTGTTATCTTAGATACGGCAGGCAGACTTCATGTTGATGAAGACATGATGGCCGAGCTTGAAGAGATTAAAAAGACTGTTGATGTTCATCAGACCATTCTCGTAGTCGACGCTATGACAGGTCAGGATGCTGTCAATGTAGCCAAGGAATTCGATGAAAAGGTAGGAGTCGACGGAGTTATCTTATCCAAACTTGACGGTGATACCAGAGGCGGTGCGGCTTTATCAATTAAAGCGGTAACCGGTAAGCCGATATTCTATTGCGGCATGGGTGAGAAGCTTGACGATCTTGAGCAGTTTCACCCTGACAGAATTGCAAGCCGTATACTTGGAATGGGCGATGTGCTTTCACTGATTGAAAAAGCTCAGGAAAGCATTGATATAGATGAAGACAAGAGCCGTGACATGGCTAAGCGCATGAAGAAAGGACAGTTCGATTTTGAGGACTATCTTGAAAGCATGAAGCAGATGAAAAACATGGGCGGACTTGCCGGAATCATGGGAATGCTCCCCGGAATGGGCATGAAAGCCTCCGATATAGAGGGCATGGTGGATGAAAAGAAGATGGCTCATATGGAAGCTATCGTATTATCCATGACCCCACAGGAGAGACGCAATCCCAAGCTCCTTAATCCCAGAAGAAAATTCAGGATTGCAAAGGGCGCGGGTGTAGATATCGCTGAAGTTAATCGCTTTGTTAAACAGTTTGAACAGAGCCAGAAAATGATGAAGCAGATGGGCGGAAACAAACACGGACGAGGAATGTTTGGCGGCCTTGGAGGCTTCGGCGGTTTCGGCGGAGGCCGCAGACCTTTTTAATGAGACATTTTCATTTTGCTAAATTTGCGAATGATGATGATATATACAATTCTTTAATTTATTTAATGGAGGAAACAAAAATGTCAGTTAAGATCAGATTAAGAAGAATGG
>JAIKXH010000026.1 GCA_024684215.1 Lachnospiraceae bacterium | reverse complement strand
CACTGCCTCCTTAAATTCATCCACCGTATACTTGTTTACAGCACGGATATAGAATACGGGGCCCTCCAATATAAACCCGGTGGGATTCCCATTTCCATCGACTTTGACACAGTCGGTTCCCCATTTCTCCACCGCTTTCTTATCTATGCCGAACTTCTCCATTGCCTTTGAATTAAGCCACATGGAATGAGCGGCATTTTCCGTCAGCATCATCACCTTATCAGGACAAATTGCATCCAGCATACTATAGTGAGGCTCTACGCCGTGCACCTCAAAGCCCATGCCTTGATAAACCTTCTTATCGGGATGGGCTTCCATGTATTCCTTCATTTTCTCAACACATTGCTCCAGGCTGGCTTTCGGATCCAGAATCTCCATCAGGCACATTTTCCAGCCGGTTCCTCCGGGATGGGAGTGTCCCTCCAAAAAACCCGGATAAACGCTGTTGGTTCCATAATCATAAATCTTCGTATTCTCATCACAGAGTTTCCTCGCCACCTCGGCTGCACCGACATAGAGGATCTTATCCCCTTTTACTGCTACCGCTTCCGCAAAGGGTTTATGCTCATCCATTGTAATAACATTACCCAAAACAACCATATCTGCGTATTTTTCCATGTCCAGTCTCCCCTCCTTTTGACATTTCTAAAGACCTCTGTTTACGATCGCAACTTTATATTGCTTTTTGCCTCTTGCCTTTTCTCCTGTTTGTACCCAAAGGCTTACAAAGAACTTATTATTAAAATGTTTTCTATTGATTATCAAGTATCGCCACCATGTCTCCGGGCTTCTCTTACAAAGTGCTGATTATTAAACTGGTTTTCTATTAGACATAACAGAACCTCCCCCTCTTGAAAACATCTTATCAAGAGGTGTATCCTGTTGCAACATGATTTGTACGTAAATTGTAATTCATTCATACGGATTTTACTTTTGCAATTCAAGGTGAATTATAATTATCTGAAATGTATTTCTAAACTCCCTTTTCGGAAAAGTGTCCCTAATGTATGTTTTATACATTTATTCATTTTTATATCTATTTATACTAATTTTATTTATGAAATTTGCATATTTACACAATATTATTTATCGGATATAAATGATAATTTGAAAATGAGCCATTTTAGATCTAAACGATGACTTGAAAGTGAGCCACCCCATAATTCCGAAAAGGGATTTTTAAAATCTACTTTTGAAAAACCGGTAATATTAATTATATGATGCAGAATTTTTTTATCTCCAAAGATTATGGTTTTGATCTGCTTATAGTATACTTCTGTTGTTTCACCAACAATCTACAATATATACTTATGAATTTTCTGTTCTATAAGTGTAACGTTCAGTGGTATCTGCTCCGACTCCATAGAAAACAACAGATCCTCACCAACCACATACCCGCTATCCTCATAAGCACTTAGTTTTTGCAGAGTTTTCTTAGCATAATCTCCGTCAGTGATCAGTCCAAAATGTTCCCAATACATTGTCTTACGCCGACGTACGTTCAAAACTACAAAGTCCGGATACACGAATCGTCCCTCCGATAGTTTAAGCATTGGTTCATAACGATATGGTACTTTATGTTTTTCAAATAAATCTGCGATTATTTTTTCAGATTTAGATCGAACACGCTCTCCATGTGCAGTAAGATAGGTCCCTTGTTCAGGGAAAGAATTCTGATTACCCTTGTGAGTACGATACCATTCTTCCACGAATTGTTCATCTGTTGGGATTAGCGGCTGCACCAGTTGCTTCCTTGCATCTGCCATTCCGGAATACACTTTATCAATAAGGCTCAGATCGTATTCTTTAATGAATCGCTGAATGTGATGTCGAACTGTCGTCAATGCTTTATACATCGCTTCATCATAATCCTTCTGCACGATACCTCGTACCATATCCATATCCCGTTTTTTCACATAGGTGCGTTTCCCATTTTCCATTAAATAGTATTGATAGCCTTTCTTTCGCGTCGAGGTACATACCACTTGCTTTTTTATCTTCTTACTTTTCTTCAGACGTTCTTCAGCCAGGCGAATATAGAAGTCAAATTGATCCACCTGCTCCTTTAATTTATTCCTGTAATCTTCCATGACTATTATCCCCTCCTTCTCTGCCTACATTTTTCCGTCCGGCACGCAGATATGAGTTTCTCTTCAATTCACATGTCTACCTTTTTGGCTCTCGGCACGCAAAGTACGCTTTAATGTGATACCACGTGTCAAAGAATTGTGAAGCCAACACGCATATCAAGTATTTACCTCTGTTTGCGTGTTAAGTACCGCTGCTCACCCATAGAAAGTGTCCTCTTTGAACACGTATAACAACGAAAACAATCTTGTCACGTGTTGCCCTTAGAAACGGCTGACACGCAAAATTACACTTATATTTCTTCCACGTGTCACCGCCAGGATCTGTCGACACGCATTTCACTTACGCCTGCTCTTCCACGTGTCACCGCCCAAACAAACTGGCTCTAAGCCCCTACATGATACACGTAAAAGAGCAAGATGCATGCTCGTGAGTGCCTCAATCGTTCATTTCGAGATTTGTGTGGCGAAACAATGCCACGGAGCCGAAGGGCTAGATTAAAAAATGAAAGTAAGAGGGAATATACGCCCTCAACCCAAAAAAGTCAAGCAACAATTCTGCGTCGGAGATTTTTAATTTACATATAGAACCTGGATTCTCATCTTTACATGACGAGGTGCTCAAAAGATTGAATTTGCGGGATTTCTCGTCATGTTTAATGTCCGCAGGAACATGACGATGTAGGGACTAAAATTAGTTGATTTTTTAACATATACATGCTTCTGCCTCGTCACGTTTTCGAGAATGCAAGGTAGAAGATACGTCCTGTTTATCTTAGACGAGAAGATCGGATAAAGGTGCTCTTCCTCACATGTTTCATCTCCCCTCTCATGTACCGGGTGCCGGAAAAGAAACTGAAAGAAAGGCATACAATAGATGAGCTGGCAGCTTCTTATAATCCGAATAACTGATAATCTGTTTTTCCTATGCATGTCAGAATAAGCTCTGCAGCCATGATTCCCGTACTATTCCTTATATCCAGAAGAGGATTGGTCTCAACCATATCAATGGCCAGCAGCCTGTTGGTATCACAGAGCAATTCACATATAATAAAACCTTCTTTATGCGTAAGACCGTTAAGCACAGGTGTTCCTACTCCCGGAGCATCCGCGGGATCAAGTCCGTCCAGATCAAAACTCAAATGGATTCCCCGGGTTCCCTCAGACACGATGTCGACTGCATCCATCATTATTTTTCTGATACCGAAATTATGAACATCACTAATGGAATAGACATTAACGCCCTTGTCCTTAAGTTTCTTTTGTTCCAAAGGATCCAGATCCCTTGCACCGAT
>JAIKXH010000022.1 GCA_024684215.1 Lachnospiraceae bacterium | reverse complement strand
GGTATCCCGGCTAAAGCTGCCAAGGCAAAGCATGTGAGCTGCCTCTTTGTAAGCCCCAGGGCAACCTTGTTTTTGACTTTCGAAAAGTCCTTCTGTATTGGTATATAAAACATCTTTTTCCTCCTTAATGCGCGTTAAATATCTTAGACCGATATCGGTCTAACATATTTAATGCTTCATAAATAATAAGACCGATATTTGCGCCCAAAGCATGATTCATAGCCTTGTTTGAGACATAAACATCGGTCTAATTTTTTGATAGTTATTTTAATCCAAGAAATTTTATCTTTTCGTCCTCAGAAAGTTGATCCCATAAACGGGCAGGCTGGTTACCAATCATTTTTCTGAGAGCAGCGGTTGCCATTTCGAGATCTGTTTCTGCATAGATCTCAGTTGTTGATGTATTTTCATGGCCAAGCAGCTTTGCGATTTCTTCAAGCGAAAGACCAAGACGATATAACTGTGCACCATATGAGTGCCGCATTAAATGCGGATGAACACTCGGAAAGGAGGTATCACTTACACGAGCTATATTTGCATATTTACGGAGGATACGCTGAACATTATCTTCAGACATCGCCCCCTTTACACCGCGTAATACTGTATAAAATAAATACTGATCAGGATCGTTATCAGCATGATAAAGCGTGCAGTAATAGTTGAAATTGTCCATGAAGTCTCCATCCGAAATCGGAATGATCCGATTTTTGTTTCCTTTACCGGTAACCTTAACATACGGATATTTATCCTCGACGATGATGTCCTTCACGTGTATATGGCGCAGCTCATCAAGCCGGACTCCGGTCAAGAAGAGAAAGAGCATAATAAAGCGATCTCTTATGCCAATTCTTGTTGTATCCGGTTGTTCCAATAGTAACAGAACCTGTTCCTTTGTCATCCAGTTATGCCTTTTCGGATATGTTTTTTTATACTTTATTCTTGACACCTTCAACTGGAGCGGGATGATTTCTATATCCCGTGTACTGGCATACTGGAGATAGGATTTTATAGCTGATAATCGGATGTTACGTGTACCTACACTATTATTTTCAGCAACCCAGCTGGTAAACTGGCGAACCAGATTCTCGGTTACATACTCAAAGGTGATATCATCTACCTTTTTGTTATGCTCCTGTAACAGATATAGTCGAAAGGAATTCAACGACTCCTTATACGTCTGGATGGTACGCTCGCTTTTCAGTTCCATCCGCATACAGTCGAAGAAGTCCTTGGTATAGATGAAAAACATCTTGGTTGCTTTACTCTTCGACATACTTTACACCTATCCCTTTCTCAAGCTCATAAAGCTTGTCTTTATATATTGGGAGCAGCTGCGAAGTCATATGCAGGTAATACAGAGTGTACTTTATGTGCTTATGTCCCATATAACGGCATAAGTATTCAATCCAGTTTGAGAAATCCTCTCCGCTTTCTGCGCATTTTTTTATGTTTTGAACTGCAAACAGATGTCTGAGTCCGTGAGGCGTAAACTTCTTTCCATTTATGTCATACAGTCCGGCTTTTTTAAGAACAGCGTCAAAAAATCTTACTATATTTCCGCTGTTAAAATAATACTTGCTCTCGCTGGGCTGGAAGAAGTATTTCCGTCCGGGCAAAACCTTTGAGTAATGGTTATTAAACTTCCAACAGAGATCGCGTATATCATCACTCATGAATATCTTTCGATCAAGATATCCTTTTGAACGGTAGATGCATACGGATCCTTCAATAAGATCTACATCGTCAACCGTAAGGTTGCAAACCTCCGAACTTCTCATGCCGCAACAGTATTGCAATCGAAAAAAGCATGGAAGAATTAGGTTATTGTATGGAAATACAGGTGTCGTTTTTACGCTGTCATCTAAGCTTTTGAAAAATTTCTGGAGCTGTTCATCCGTAAATAAATGAGGTTCCTCCTTTGTTTTGTACCAAATACTATAGTTCGGCATATACGCTTTTTTACCGATGGATTGCTGATATTGCCCCAAGTGTTTCATAGTTGTAACACGCCGGGAGTAATGGCATTGTGAATCCGAATTCATGCTATGGATCCAGGCTTCAGACAGCTCCATAGTAAGGATATCTGCTTCAGGATACTTCTCGGAGCAGAAATCATCAAAATCATGTAAAAAATAGTCGATATATTTCATCTGCAAGCCAGAGGTATGTAACTGTTTCAACATATTTTCAATGTCGGAAGCAAAAGCACTGTTATACATTGTATGCACCTCCCTCATAAGGAATCATCGAAAGAGAAAGAGAACATCTCTTCATTTTCGTTTCATCTGTTGAAAGGTAGCACTGTACAGTATTTTTGCTTATCTGTCCCAACATTTCCGATATGATAGGAAGTTCAACTCCGGCATTTAAAAGCCTTGAAGCAAATGTACGCCTGAAAATGTGCAGACCATCATGAGGAATTGTGTTTTCGGATACAGAGCCTTTAGCTCTATACCTGATGCGATAATGCCTGCGTTTTAATTCCTGAGTCGGGCCTACGCCAGTAATAAAGATTATATCAGAGTCGCAATTACGACGTTCGTTCAAAACATAATCGATGATTGCATTCTCTGTTTCGGCATCAATAGGAATCTCTAATGGAACGCCGGTTTTCCTTTGGGTCAAGGAAAGGCACTGCTTTTCCCAGTTTATATCAGAGAACTTTAAGGAACGAATATCGCAGGTCCTTAAACCACTATGGAGTGCCAACAAAGCTATCGCGATATCTCTTTTGTTAACCAAGGAATCCGGCTCGTCTTCGAGGATATCTTTTTCCTGCTGATAAGTCAGAGTAGTAATTATCCGTACAGTATTTATTTTGTGGATGATGATTGCTGCATGAAGGTTCTTATTATCAATAAAGCCATTTTCTTCAGCATATATCAGAAATCCTCTAAGGGTGTAAAGCTCGGATTGTATGCCTCTAGGTTTTCTATCCTTAAAACGTTCGGTTATGAGATATCCTGAAACATCGGAGTGATCTACTTCAGCAAAGCTATACTTACCGTTTGCTTCGAAATAGAGAAGCATTTTTCTGACCCTTGAGCATCTACTTTTCGCAGTGCTTTTAGCCAACCCCATTGTGGATACTTGATATAGCTCATATGAGAGCAAAACCTCATTAAAGCACACGCTAATAGGGAGATCAGGCTTATTGGTAAAGTAATGCTTCCAAGTTGTCAGCGTTCCATTTCTCTGTTCATCAATAAGGTGAACAAAGCGATGGAACGCAATCCATTCGACATAAGAACTGCTTAATTTCGACGCCGGATCATGATCAATGGAATTCACATAATCAAGACAGAGCTGCAAGTCGAATTCGCAGTTCCTTTCACGGAGAAAACAGACTAACTGTTCCGTGAACCGTTTGTGCCTGTTGAGAACAACTTGTGCAGTTGTTCCTAAGGCGATTACAGTTTTTTCGGTTTCGTCAACCAGCCTGCGAAACCTTTGCTCATTAAAACTCATTTCCGCTCCTCCTATTGATACAGGGTTAATTGTTACAAAAAAAGTATCGTATAGGAGGGAGTAGAGGTTAACTATCAAAAAATTAGACCGATTATTTTATATTTCAAACAAGGCTATGAGTACGCTTGATAACATTTATCGGCATAAACAATTACGACGCATTAAATACTGACTTACTCAGTGTTCCGGTATGGAACAGCGAGAAACATAATACGATCGTGTATGCCATGATGGAAAACAGTGCCATATGAACATCGCTCGATATCGTCATCGAATTGATGAGCACTGCATAGATCCCGACG
>JAIKXH010000002.1 GCA_024684215.1 Lachnospiraceae bacterium | reverse complement strand
TTAAATGCTTTTATCTCGTATCCATAAAGCTTTGCCAAGTCACTATCGATCATTACCTGTTTTCCACGAATCACATGAATTAATTCTCCAATGTCTTCAGTTTTAGTATTGATTTTAACAATATCCATATCTGTTTTATCTGACAGAATTTTTATTCTCCTATAAAGTTTACTTGGATAAAAAGAAAAAGAATTTATCAACAGAAGAAATTCTCAAAGAATTAGAGTTATCAGAACATCCTCACGCCCACAGAAAGGTAAAATAAAACAAAAGGCGTCATTTAGGTGTCAACTCCGTTCTATAGTTGACGTCTAAATGACGACCTATATAGTTCTACATTTTTTTAAAGATATTATTCAAGGTCTTATTAGTATTATGTCGCTGGACAGTACCTACAATATTTCCAATTAATTGATCTCGCCTTGCTTTTTCAGCTATTTGATTCTGTCTATCTAATATATCGTTTGCATCCTGTTGAGCCTGCACTTGAGCTATATCAATCTGCCTTTGAGTTTCTCGCTCATAGTCTTGTATAGCCTCTTTAAGCGTATACTCCGAGGTGCTTATTACAGAATACACATATTCAAGAACATCTATCCTATGGTACTTTTCAGGTATAAGTTTTGTTTTTTCGTAATGATTTGAAAGAGCAATTTTTGCCCTACCAACTAGATCCTCAATTTTGTGTAATCTCAAGTCGCGCTGGTCTTGCCACTTTTGTTTATTTAAACTATATTCTGCAACTGTTTTATTATTATACTCATCTAATGCATTTTTATATTCAGCATCAACAGCATTGCATTCTTCGACATATCTGGAATCTATTACTTCACATTGGCTTTTATATAGAGGACTTCGTTTAATGTTTTCTATATCATCATCCCTTTTGGGTTTCCAAATTTTAAAAATGTATATAAGAGTCCATGCAACACACACGCCTAAAAAGAGGAATCCTAAAAATCCAAAAATAAAAAGTCCTTTAAGTCCCAATCCTGAATATATAGATAAAACAAAAAAGATAAAACACAAAAGTAGAGCTGTACCTGCTGGTATTATGCATAACAGATAATTAAACTTTACATTAGATTTAATCGCAGGATATTTTGCCTTTGTTACTTCTCTTTTTATTGGTGCTGGTGGCAACTCCGGATACTGCTCTTGAATTAGACTGTTATATTCTTTTGTAGCCTTGTCAATTCCTTTTTCTAATTCGAGAGCTTTTTTAACTACTTCGACTTCTTCAGAATGTTCCATATCAATACCTCCAAATAATAAATGCTTAACTTACATAATACGAAATGTTAGTAATGTTCTGGTGGTTCTTAGACAAAAGACTCTATTGAATGACTATATTTTACCACATTGTGCATATCTCCACAATGTTATTATTCACAACACTTTTCTATAATTTTATTATCAATTTTCTTCTTGGGAGGCGATTACTATTATTGATTATTCCCCGCTTTGGGAGACCATGCAAAAAAAGAATATTTCGCAATATTATCTTCTCAAGCACGGGATAGACAACAAAACTCTGGATAGCCTGAAAAAGGGGAAGAATATAACATTATTGACGCTTGAAAAAATATGCGTCTTGCTTGAATGTACTCCAAATGAAGTCATTTCGTTCAAATAGAGTAGATTGGGTCACCATCGATTCAATCTATTTTTTTATTCTCAAATATTTCTTCTTTTTTCCGATTAGCCGATTCCATGCCCCACATAGCTTTTGAAAGGCAAAGAAGGCCTTTACGTTATGCAGGATTATGGAGTAGGCAGTCTATGGCGGAAAACACGCAACCAAGGGCAACTGAATACAATATATTTTCCGAGATTAATGATCTGGCGGTTCAAAAGGACCGCTTGATTGAAATGCGGAAGAAGGGTATCATAGAGGGTGTTGACGTTGTAATACAAGAGTTGACTAAGAAAGAACTAAAGCTTAAAGAAACTAAGGTATTAAGCGTCCATAAAAATGCCATCACCAAAGTTACGGTAAAGAAGCAGGGGAAAACCATTACAAAGTGGCAAACCCGGTGCGAAAAGGCAAGACCGAGATGCTCATCATACGAAGCATTGATCGATAAGCTCTATAAGTTTTACTTTGACAAGACTGCCATTACTAACTTTTCGTTTAAAACTGTCTTTGAGGCAGCCTTAGATGAGAAAATTAGGACGGAGCGCCCCAAGGAGAAAACGGTAAGGGATTATCACATTTCTTACAGAGCTTTTATTACGGATGAGTTCGGTGCCAGGGATATCAGGCTTATCAGCCCATCTGAGATCAAGGAGTATATCCAGACGACATCCATAAGACTTGCCCCCACCAAGAAGCGTTTCTACAAATTCAAAGGAGTACTTAATCTTGCATTTGAGTATGCCTGTGATCCTGAGCGGAGATATCTGGAATTCAATCCTGTTCCGCTAAAGAACAAAGCATATGCAAAGAATTTCACTCCTTCGAGCCGTAAACCCGAGGACAAAGCATTCCAGCCCGATGAGGTAGAGCGCATTCGCTCATATCTTTGGGAACGTGTTCATCAGGAAGAATACGATGTGAACGGCTATGCGATTCTGTTTTCATCCGAGACCGGATTGAGAGAAGGAGAAATCCCGTCCCTCAAATGGTCGGATGTTTCAGGCAATGCAATACACATCCATTCTCAGCAGAATGATGAGTATCGTGACGGAGTAAGAGTCTTTTACTACAATCCTTCTACGAAGAACGAAAAGGGAATCAGCAGTAACGGACGATATATTCCTATCACGAACCGCATACGTGAGATCCTGAGTGAATTAAAAGATAAGCAGGAAAAGCTTGGAATCAGATCGGAATGGGTATTCTGCAAAGAAGATGGCACTTGGATGACAACAGTATCTTACTACAAAGCACTTTACAGAGTAGCAAAGAAACTCGGCTTGGCTTTGAGCAACAACCACGCATTCAGAATGGCGCTCAATTCGTATGTGTACGTTCCTATGGGATTACCGGCCACGGAGAGAGCAAAGCTGCTAGGGCACTCTGTAGAGACAAATCTTAAGTATTACACCTTCGCAAGGACAGACGATTATATCGATGAACTGTGCGAAAAAATGAACGCCTACAATGCCGAAAACAGCGGTTTTACGCCATTCGGTGAGAGGGGTACCTCAGGGTACCTCAAAATCGTAGATTTCAAATCAAAAAAAGAAAGCCCAGACTTCAGTAAAATCAAGGCTTTCAGCTAAATTCTAAAAGTGCGGATGAAGGGACTCGAACCCACACGCTTGCGCACAAGAACCTAAATCTTGCATGTCTACCAATTCCATCACATCCGCAAAAACAAGGATTATTTTACGATATTTTATTAATCTAGTCAACTAAAAAAGAAACAATCCTCATACCTTGGAAACCGTTTTCAAAAATCTATTGAAACTTTCCTTAAAGTAGAGTAATATAAGTTTAAACTCAAGAAACAAGTAACTAAAAACGTTTTCTTTTATCACGTTTTTTCTTATTGAGAGGAATAATCTATGAGAAAAGCAGGTATTTTATTTCCCGTATTCAGTTTGCCCGCAAATTACGGAATCGGCACTCTTGGAAAAGGAGCATATAATTTTGTGGACTTCCTTAAGGAAGCAGGACAGTCTATTTGGCAGATACTGCCTTTGGGACCTACCGGTTACGGCGACAGTCCTTATCAGTCTTTTTCTTCTTTTGCCGGCAATCCTTATTTTATAGATTTGGATACACTTATAGAGGATGGTCTTTTGACTAAGGCAGAGTGCGATGCTGTAGATTTTGGAGACAATCCTTTTGATATCGACTACGAAAAGCTCTATTTCGGTCGCTTTAAATTATACAGAAAAGCATATGATAATGCTAAAAAGAAGGGCATCTTAGAAACAAATAAATACAAAAAATTTGTCAGAAGTAATTCCTATTGGCTTAACGATTATGCTCTTTATATGGCTGTAAAGGATTCTTTCGGCGGCGTGAATTTTATGGAGTGGGATGAGCCTATAAGAAAGCGTGACAAAAAAGCCATGGCTGCTTATGAGAAAAAACTCTCTTCCGAGATAGCCTGCTATAAGTTTCAGCAGTTTTTGTTTGCTACACAATGGGATAAACTCAAAAAGTATGCAAATAAAAAAGGAATTGATATCATCGGTGATATTCCTATCTATGTAGCATTTGACAGTGCCGATACCTGGGCAAATCCCGAGCTCTTTGAACTTGATAAGGAAGGATATCCCACAAAGGTTGCCGGTTGTCCTCCCGACTGCTTTGCCACGGAAGGCCAGCTTTGGGGAAATCCCCTGTATAAATGGTCGGAGCACAGGGCTACCGGATACGCCTGGTGGCTTAAGCGCATGAAGAAGTGCTTTGAACTTTATGATATTGTAAGGATCGATCACTTCAGAGGCTTTGATGAGTATTGGGCAGTGCCCTACGGAGATAAAAACGCAGTCGGCGGAAAGTGGCTAAAAGGCCCCGGATACAGCCTTTTTGCTGCAATCAATAAAGAGTTTGGCAAGGGCAGAATTATCGCCGAGGACCTCGGATTTATTACGGACAGTGTCAGAAGGCTTATTGCCAGATGCGGATATCCCGGAATGAAGATTTTACAGTTTGCGTTTGATGTTAACGGAGACAGCGAGCACCTTCCTCACTACTGTGACAAGAATTACGTTATCTATACAGGAACCCATGACAACTTTACGCTAAAAGCATGGATTGACCAGATGGGAAAAGAAGATGTAAAGTTTGCCAAGAAATATCTTCATGTAAAAAAGAGAAAAGATTTACTTGAGGGATATCTAAGAGCAGCACACCAGACTGCTTCCGAAACCTGTGTAATACCTATTCAGGATTATATGATGCTCGGAAACGAGGCTAGGATCAATGAGCCGTCTACGCTTGGTACAAACTGGAGATGGCGTATTGATGAAAACGAATTAAACTCAAAGCTTGCAAAATACATTAAGGGATATGCAAAGACATACGGCAGAATTCCCAAAAAGGAAAGCAAGTAATATAAACAGCAGGTAACAGGTATAGCAAGTAAAAAACAAAGTCAGAATAAAAGCAATTAAAAGGCCCCGAGATTATCGGGGCCTTGAATTTTATAAGCAGTTATAAATTTGTGAATGCACTTATTCCGGATCGTCCTTGTAGACATCAGCCATAGCCATATTGGAATTGTGGAACTCTTTTATGTAAGTAACTTCATCTCCGAACCATTCTGGAGGGAGAAATACATCGGCAGCTTCTTTGCTTCCGAACTCAACCTCGGCCATAACGAGAGGAGCAAAGGGCTCATCAAATACGTCAAGTTCTATGATGAGGCTGTAACCATCGGGTGGCTTCGGAGCACCATCTATAACCATTGGATGTTCGAGTGGAATAATGTATCTTCTTTTACAAATAACATTTCCGTCGGCTTTTAAAAGGAGATGATAATAGGCATCCTTTGTAAGGGGAAGATTCATTTCCTCTCTGGCCATCATTCCTTCTCCCTTATAAGTCATATAATAATCGTCATCCTCACGACGAATTCTCACAACCGGGTTTATGTTTAAATATGCTTGTTCGATGCGTTTTGAAGGATAGTCCTCGAGATTGGCGGGGATTTTCTTGATCAAAAATTTACGTTCGATTTCCATTTCATGCTCCGTAGATTGCAGTAAAACAGGAAAGTAAAAAGTACGCAATCTTTTGTTTGATAGTAATCTTTCTATATGATATAGTTTAAAAGTACTTTACCGTACTAAATCAGTATACCTTACTTTATTGAAAAAATAAAGTCAATATAAATTAAGTATTTCTAAAGAATTAAGTAGTTCTATAGAATCTAAGATAAAAGAGAATGGAGAATA
>JAIKXH010000147.1 GCA_024684215.1 Lachnospiraceae bacterium | reverse complement strand
CATGAAATTGATAACGGCTTCTTTTGTCTCATTTATGCTCTGATACAGATGTCCGTTTTTATTCACGCTGGCAAGAATAGCATAGAATCCATTACCACGATCGGCACTTGTAAAGGTTGCCCAAGACTGCATGCAGGCATTTGGCATACCATTGGATTTGTATGTGGTAACAAGAAAAAGCGGAGACGGAACAGTCGCCACGAATTCCTTCCATGAGAAGCCAAAATTCTTGGAAAAATCTCCGTATGTTCCCTTCAAGCTTTCCGGCATATCTTTGTATTGATATTTCATATCCTTTCTCCCTTCTTCATTAACTTATAACGACCCATTTCCCAGTTTTATATCCGCCCTGACGCTCAATAACCTTCTTTTCTTTTAATGAAGTAAGTATTTTTCTTATATATCCATCAGAGTATCCGCTTACCGCAACCAATTCTTTTATCGTGATGCTGGAGTTTTGACTTATATAATCGATAACACGCTGCTCCGCCTCATTAATACTGACTCCATTATCAACATCCGTTCCGCCACTATTCTTTTTCTCATAATTGAACGGAATAGTAACATTTACAAAATTCTCCATAATATCAAAAGCCTGTTTACCATAATTACTGATTATAAGGGGAATACCGTGTCCGGTTTGTTCTACATATCCCAGTTGTCCAAATATCTTTTGAAGTTTAGCATTAACCGGCTTACTTATTCCTTTGTAGAACTCTTCTTTATTCAGATCGACAGGTAATCCTCCTGTAGATATAATTTCTATTCTGTCAGAGAAGATATAAACCGCAGGTGGATTACCTTTATCCCACTTCGTATGGATACAAGCGTTTTGCCAAGCCTCTTTAAAGCTGGCCATATCAAAAAGTTTCTCTTCTGTTCGCCTATGATTCCCCATTGTAACCATAGTTTCATTTATGGATTCCACGTAATCTAACACTTTATCAATGGCTGTAACCAGACAGGTGCCCCCATACTCATTCCTCTTTACAAGATCTGTCTTGTCTTTACCTGAAAAAGTTACCACCTTTATAGAAATATCATTTTCATCAGCAAGCAAAAAAGCCATTAAATTATATTTTCCATCGCTATTTTTCAATCCTGCATTATCTTCAAAAGTCAACTGATCAACTGTAAGTCCTGCAGTTACATATGCGATTTTAAGTTTATTAAAAGTAAGATTTTGTACCGGCGCCGGAACTAAAGTCAAAATGTCTGACGAAGTTTGTCTGTCCATTAACTCCTTCAAAGCAGTAGGGCTCAGTTCTCTATCCTCGTCCGCTGACCTCATATAATAGCGCCCGTATGCCGAGTACGGTATTTCTGAACCACGCACCTCTATTTTTATTACGTTTTTCTCATCAATCAATTCATGTTCTATAGTTGGTATAACCTGGGGCTTAAGAAAATTTGCAATCGCCTGTGATACTTCTCTGAGCGTTCTGTCCCCCATTTGCTGACCAACTACATCTCCATTATCCTTAACCCCAAAATACAAAACTCCATAACCATTTTTATTGAGCATAGAAGCTAAGGACGTTATTCCTTCCTTCAGTTCACCGGTTGTTTTCTTAAATTCTACTTTCTCTGTTTCCACTCCAATATTCATAGGTTCAATCCTCCGATATACTAACTAACATTGTGAAATAGTTTTTTCTTTATCTTTGCTCCTTGTAATTATAATCTATTTGCTACCTTTTTTCCACTCTTTTTGCTACTTTATTTTCCACCTTATTTGCTACTCTTTTTGCTACTATGTTTGCACGATTTATCCCCACCCAATTCATAGAAAAAAGCACCCTGCAAATCGCAGAAGCTGTTAGATTCACATTTTGAGGGAAATCTAATCCTTTCCGCCCTAAAAAGGCATTAAAAAAGCGCCTATAAGTATTTCTACCCATAGACGCCATAATATTACGTTCCTATGTTCTTATGATAATAAAAGCAGAGACTACTTTTACATAGTCCCTGCCTTCTCTAATGCTATTTACGTTCCAATTTATATATTTACATACCCATTACCGGCGGCTTTTTTTGTTTTACTGTAATAAGCTTCTCATTCTTCTCAACACTATCTATAAGATCAAGCTTCTTCTTGTCATCAGAATTAAGCTTTTTCTTTCCTGGTTCAGCTTTCTTATCTGCTGTTTTATCCTTAAGCTTGTAATCTTTATATGACTTAGCAGCCTTTCTCATTCCACGAATCGATGATGCATATTCTGCCTCAGCTTTCTTCATATCAAACTCCGGATTTAATTCATTATCAAGAATTTTTTGGGCAAGAGTAAGGCTCTTATCAATAGATGCACGAAAATCCTTATACTGTTCAGAATCTTTAAATCTTCCGCTTGCTTTCTTGGCTTTTTTCTGGAGTTCCTTAAGCAGTCTGATTGTTTCATCATCTACTTCATATAATGCACTAAGCTTTATACTGGTCTTTGTATTATCAATCTGCTTTTCAGGCATAGCTGTAACTCTTGCCTGCTTTCTAATCTCAGGGTCTTTTTTTAGCTCAATATCACTCAGCTGAACACTCTTATAAAATGCATCAGCACCCTTTAAGAAGTCCATTTCTCCGCCCATTGTAGTAGCAAGAGTCTGCTGCTCTGGAATAGGTGTGTTTGGAGGAAGTCCAAATGTCTGAAGTATTGTATCACTAAAGAGTCGGCAGGATCTTCCATTGCCATCGCCAAACGAATGAGCTGACAGTGTCATCTGATAAGCAAATGCAGCCAGTTGAACCGCCATAGTCTTCTGAAGATTTTTATCATCAACCTGCTTTATCTGATTCATTCCATCAGCAACTTTTTCTAAGATATTATATAACTGCTTTGGCACATATGACGCACTGGTACCATCTATCTTACCGGCTCTAACACCAATACCGCGGAGTTTTCCACCTGCCGGATCACCTGGTCTGGCAGCTTCATTTATTTCACTTATTGCATTAAACAGATCTCCAAATGTAACCTGTTCTTTATTCATAAGCTCTACAGAATGAATTCTGGCTACCTCTGCTCCGGAATTAAGTCCAAAAGTACCCTGAACAAATCCATCTATCTTTCCCTGAATCTTGTCTCTCTCTTTCTGATGTCCTTCATCATTTGGGATGCCAGCCAGTTGCTCCTGCAATTTTTCTACATCAGCACTAAGTGTAGTCGAATTGGCAGTTCTGCCCTTATACAGATCCTTCACACTGTCTGTCGCAGGATTATACTCACCTATTTTTTCTATTCCGGGCATAGGTTTATTAACAAATTTAAAACTAGAGGCTGAATTATTAAATCCCTGTGTAGTATCTCTATCAAGAAGTTTTCCTTCTTCCCCCATCATATCGTTTAATAACTTTGTATTTCCAAAGTTATTCATTACAGTTTGGCTAAACTCTGCATACTCAGGACTTTCCTTATCCATAACCTCAATGGTTTTCTCTGCTATATTATCAAATACCTGATCCATAAAATCACCAACACTTAAATCAGTGTCAGCCTGATTTCTATATTCCTGAATAGTCTGCTTAAGGTTATCCAGCTGATTCTGATAAACCTCAATAACAGGATTATAAAAATCGGGATCATCACAATAATCGGTATCCCGTTCCTTCTTTATTTTTGCAATATGTTCTTCAAGCGAACCCTTAAGCATTTGCTCGATTGCTTCAGCATCCTTATCTGAGATAGGTGTGTTATTTTTATTTAATATAGGCTTTTTTTCGTTACCTCCATTTTATTTATAATTCCATTATACACACAAGGCATAACAAAGAGCAACAAATTCAAATAAAAAAACTATTTTATTTCTTCACGAGCAGTAATTTTGTTTCTTACAGGTTCAGATTTTTCATTTCGGATAATCCGTTCTAAGTTCTTCTTGGTCCTGTCTCTTTGTCAATAACAGGTATCCTCTCGCCATTTTCATCAAGGGCATATTCTTTTTTCTCTTTTACTTCCTGCCACTTTCCATTCCCATCCATTGGTCGAACTGTAAGCATAATATGGCAATGAAGATTGCGCTGATGCTTGTCGTTTTCAGAATCATTGATTGCAAAATCAACACACATTCCTTCAGAAACAAAATTACGCCTTAGATAATCTCTCATAACATCAACCGCAAGCTCATAGCTCCAATCATTCGGAAGACTTACTTTTTACATTCGGAGGTATTACCACAACTGTTCCCTCCTTCAGTTCCTGCGGTTCTTTTCCTTCTTCCTGATACCAGCCTTCTCCGGCAGTACAGATCAGGATCTGTCCGCCACCTTTATCAGCATGGTGGATGTGCCAGTTATTATGACAGCCCGGCTCGAAAGTAACGTTAAAAAGAGGGAACTGGCCATTCTTAAAATCCGTAAGCGGATTCAGAAAACTGTTGCCTATAAAGTACTGAGCATAACCGTCATTCGGAGTACCCTGTCCGAACATATTAGCTTTATCAAAAGCTTCTTTTGTCTCATACTTCATTATGATTCACCGCCTTCTCCGTATACTTCCTTAGCCAGGTTAAACACAGCCCATGCCTTGGGCCAACCGGCATAAAAGGCCACATGCGTGATCAGTGCTGCCATTTCCTTCTGGGTCACGCCATGTTTTTTCGCATTCATGATATGATGTTTTAACGCATCGCCCACAAGTCCCTGCGCCATGATAGCTGTACTCAATCTTTCCGTTCCCGTTCTTCACGCCTTTTGCGCCGCTGTTCGCGGTTATTCTTTTCAGACTCGAAGATTTCTACCGCTGCATCAGTCAGAACATCCGGCCAAACCTTGCCACTTGAAACAACATCCGCCCAAGGACAAAGTGTTTCATAATCAGGATCTAATACGACCGTATAGGGCGGACCGCAACGATCATTGACATCCATGTAAAGGTGCCGTCCTTCCTTGATCAGATGGTACGAATCCTTGTCGTCCATACCATCTTGGAGTGCATCATAAATCTCGGAAGTAATCTCATACAGATTATAGCATCCGCTTCCGCCACGTTCTGCCGTATAGAGATTTCTTTCCTCATCATAGCAGGCTTTCCAACCATACCCTTCTTTAAACTCCATAGTCAGACCTCATTATATCTCTTCGTACCCTATATATCCTTCCTGAAGCATATGATCCGATTATTTTCCTGTGAACCGGTAAATAAATGCTGAAAAAGAGGAAATATCAAATCACCGTTGTTTATTTCAAATGTATCATCGATGAATGTACAATCTCGTCTGCTCCGGTTCATCATCCCCTTGAGCCATACAGTAAAACTCCCATCCATAACGCTCATAAAAACCAGTATGATCTGTAACAAGATAGAGCGGTGAAA
>JAIKXH010000143.1 GCA_024684215.1 Lachnospiraceae bacterium | reverse complement strand
CTTATTTACTCTTGTTTCCATTCAATTTGTGCCTAACCTCCTCTGCATTTCCATTCTTAGGCACAAAAACGCTTCAAGTGATAATAAACAAATATGAACGATTCTGGAAAATCTAAAAGATTTCTGTGCCTAAAACCCACCTCGTCCCCCTCCTTAGGCACAAAACCTGCAAAATATCAAAAAGTTTCTGTGCCTAAAACCCACCTCGTCCCCCTCCTTAGGCACAAAACCTGCGTACAAGCTTGTTTTTTCATGAGAGTTTCTTTTTATGTGTCTTTTGTTTTGGTATAATGTTTTTTAAAGCGGTCGAGTATTTGTTCTTGGAGGAGAGTTATAGAGCCGGTCTTTGATATTATTAAGACAAGAGAATTCCTTCATAGTGCGGCTCTTTCAGATCCTCCATTGATTTATGCAGCTGAAGACAATAACGGAAAATATATAGGCTATGTAATCTATCATGATTACGATGAGATTTCCGTTGAACTGGGATGGCTGCTTAACAAGCAAGAATGGGGCAAGGGATATGCTTCAAGGCTGACAGAACTCTTGATAAGTAAGGCAAAGAGAGAAGGGAAAAACGCAGTAATTGAGTACGATTCCAATCAAACTGTTACTAAGCATATTGCTGAAAAGAACGGATTTGTTTATGCGGGATCAAATGATGGCTGCGATGTTTATAGATTAACGATCGGAGGAAAAAAGAATTGAAGAAGTTGAAGCTGCTCAGCAGCAAGTTCTCAAGGCGCTAAACTGAGGTACCCACCAAGGTACCCAAGAAGTGTTGACGTTTCCTCCTCCTTCTTTACTGGATTTATTGGGTAGAAAAAAAGTTCGAGGTCTCCTCGGCGCAGAGCGCCTTCGTCGGTCGGTTCGGCGGGAAAAAGGTCCACCGGACCTTTTTCTGTTTCCGCCTCACCCTTCATCCGCAAAAAAACTCATTATCAATTTTATATTAAAAAGGGATTATATGATAAACAATCCGGATTTAAATATACGAAATTACAGAAAAATAAGAGATATACATTCTGAAAGACACTATAATTACAAATTACATAAATATTCCTGCTTTAAAAATCAAGAATATTGATAATAAGCCCCAAGCAATAAATCCCAGCGCTATTTTCCAGTTCTTTTCTATAAACAACGCTATTGCTGTCACAAAGGGACATATAAACCAGAATGCACCTGCACATCCAGTGTAAAAGACTGAAATATCATAGTGAACTCCCTGTTCACCGAAAAAATTCATGTGTGCGCCAAACCAAAACCAGAAAAGACCTGCCAAAAGAGTGACTGAAATATATGTGATAGCTATTGTCAGTAAAGTAACTTTAATTTTTCTCTTCATATTGTTTCCGACTATTCTCTGATATGCAATTTGCGATTACCTAATACAGCTTCTTTTTTGATTCTTTCTTTGTCCATATACATCTGTTCGTCGGCTTTTTTAAGAAGTTTATTTATGTCGATCTCGCCTTCGGATGCTTTGTCGAAATATGCAGTTCCGAAGGCGCAACTGTAGTCACGCTCTTCAAGATTTTTTCTGCATAATGCTATTTTTTCATCGGTCTCGATTTCATTACCGGTCCATATCATAACGGTAAACTCGTCGCCGCCCAAGCGGTATACGGGATACTTTCTTCCAAAAGTCTGTTTTATACACTCTGCCACCGCTATAAGCGCTTTATCTCCTGCCTCATGTCCGAAGTTATCATTGATCCATTTGAGTTCATTCATGTCCACGGAAACAAGTCCGGATATTTTGCTTCTATATCGGTGACAATCCTCATAAAATGAAGCCCTGTTTAAAAGTCCGGTAAGCTGGTCTTTTGAAACAACCTGTACGTGTATGAACATATAATATAAAATGTTAAATATTGCATATGCTGTGCTTACATAAATTTTGTCAGAACTGAAGGTCTCCATATAAACAGCTATACAAGCAATTATTTCCATAAAAAGAAGTATAAAGCCTTCATTGATATATCTATCATAGAACATTCTTAGTGCACAATACGCCACCATGATCAAATAGATAATCCCTACAATATGCGGCACATAGCCCAATGGTCCACGCGCAAAACTGCCAAATTCATTGAACGCAAAAACGCTCCCCGTAAACGGCGTTATTAGAAGCACCACAGTATTAATAACAAGCGGAATCGCCATAAACATACTGCTTAATTTTTTATTTCTCACACACAGAAGCATCAAATACAGCGGAACGGATCTCAGGATATATCCGATTATCGACACGACCATACGCAGATTCAGAAGCTCCATATTATATGAAACCCCAACCTCCACATAGTCCGCAACAGAGAGTACCAAAACAACCAGCACACTAAGAAACATCAGTTTCTTAATCCGCTGTTCCGCGCCTCTGTTATATACCAATATAATTATCAGCCCGAATGAGCATAGCACCGTGGCAAAATTTGTTTGAAAATAGTCAAGTAAGCTCATTGTTCTATTCGCTAAACTCCGGTTATCTTAATACTTTCTTTAAATAATATCTGAATCTTTCTGCAATCTAAATACTTTCTGTTCTTGTCCATCCGTCACCGGCATCAGTTGTGTGCCTTACAAATTTGAAATCACAATAGTCACCGCCCTGACATAAGGTCTTTGTTCTTATAAAATCGGTATAGGGCAGATTTCCGTAATTTATGATATCTGCATGACAGCACATGGATCCGAGTTTCATAAGATTTCTCTTTTCGAGAATTTTAGCATAGATGCACTCATTACATTCAAAATGGAATATGTCCTTAGGGTCTTCCTTAATGTGCCAGGTATATCTCCATCCTGTTCCGGATTTATGTTTAAATCCGAAGGGAACAACCTTCTTCATAAGAGACATAAAGAAGCCTTTTTTTGCAAGCTTTTGCATTTTTGAAGGATCGAGGAATTTCCACATTTCCTCGGATACGATTTTGTAGGCCTCTTCTTCGCTCTTACCGGTCTCTTGCAATACTTCATACATTGCTATAGAAGTAAGAATCTGCGCCATGTGTTCGTAGTTTCCTTTGTCGCAGTACTCCTTTTCTTCCTCAATCAATTTCTTCATACGTAAATATATTTTCTGCCTGATTTCTTCGGAAAGACTTGGGAAAAAATTTTGATACCTGCTAATTTTTACCATCTCTTCAGGTACGTATTTTTTCATAGTAAATGTCCTCCTATATTTTACTCTGACATATTTATTATATACAATAATTCGACTAAATTGAAATATGATTTATTAATAAAAAAATACCTCCTGACATAAAATATATTGTCAGGAGGATCATAATCACCCATAAAATCACCATGTTTCTGTCGTTGTATCAGTGAGTTTCCATATGGCTTCAATAAAGAAATAGTCGGCATAATTCATTGTTATATTGTGCTGATTGCTATGATATGCGGCAGAGCACCCTGTGACTATCGCGTCGGTTTTTTCGGAGTAATCATTTCTATTCTCGTCCAGTGCTTTTAAAATATTTACCGCTGTGCTCAAATAGGTTTGTGATTTACCGTTTTTTGTTACCGTTGACAGTTCTATAAGCCCACCTGCTATCACACATGCGGCGCAGCTATCCTCTATGTTACCTTCTCCTTTTTTCTTAAAATCAGAAGGTATAATATACGTGTCCGATATCTGTGATAGGCAATAATCTGCCACCCTACACGCCGTAGTCAGGTATTCTTCCTTTTTAGAATGAAGATAGCTTAAAGTGAATCCGTATAGTGCCCATCCCTGCCCCCTCGACCACGCCGATGAGGTGCTATAACCTTGTCCGGCGTGGTTACATATATACTCCCCCGTATATGGATTAAATTCACCTATATGTATTGATGAGCCATCAGCCCTTATAAAATGCTCCATAACTGTATCCGCGTGAGCCATGGCTATTTGTTTATATCTTGGGTCGTCAGTTATTTTAGAAGCCCAATATAAGAGCGTTATATTGAACATACAGTCTATAATTGCCCATCCCTTGGTATCACAACCCGGAATATCATTCCACGCGCGAATAAATCCTCCCGCTATGTTAAATCTTCCTGCAAGTATATTCGCTGCGTGAAGTGCTATATCCTTAGCCCGATCATCCCCTGTAAGCCTGTACTGCATCACGGCTGTAGGCATAAACATAAAGCCTACATCGTGATGCAATCCCGTATAGGAATCAAGGGTAGCACTCAGCATTTGGAGGCACATCCTTGCACTACTCTTGTACAGGCTTTTGTCAGCTTTATTAGGACTTTCTTCATACATAAGCCATAGAATTCCGCCCCAAAAGCCGTTGGTCCACCAATTTAAACCATCGTCCGGACCATAAGCAATTTTTTTGTCACTCTTGTCATCATATCTTCCGTTTAAATCTGTTGTGTATGGGAGCTTACCATGATTTCTCTCTCTTACACACACCATTTTGTTTAGTATTTTCTCTTTCACGGCTTCCGCCCATATTTTATCAGCAGACATAATATCTCCCTACTAATCTATTACAACATTTTTTGTATGCCTTCCGACTTTAATGTTGGCACCACCAAAATCTCTGCACCTTAAACCATTTCTGACAAAATTGACAATAGTAATATTTTCAACCTTCCTTGATTCATCGTAACCGTTTATTACCGATGTAACCTCATTATCTCCATGATAATATATATTTCTAAAAGTAATGTTCTTTATCCCACCTCCGGGAGCCGGATTATAATCTTTATTCCACCTTACCTGCAAGTCTATAACCTTACCATGTAAAAAAGGTTCAATATTAATATTCTCGTATGTGACATCCTCTATAATATTTTTATCTCCGGCATTTATAGCCATACACCCCAAGTATCCGGCCTGTGGCTCATTATGCTCCAAAATATTTAAATTCCTAAAACATATTCCTGATATCCTATCTCCATTACCTTTATGATCCCCATGTGTACCTATCATGGTTGGATGAGCCACATCGGCCCACAAAACAATATTTTGTACCACTATGTCGTAACAGTCGCCGTAATATTTCCATCTGCTGCCGTATATCGCAATACAATCATCAGAGGTTCTTAAAAAACCTCCCTCAATACGAATGTGTCTTGAGCTCATCATATCGATACCGTCACTCCATCCCTCGCAGCTGAAAGACTTGACATTGTTTATGTACACATTTTCACAGCCGCCCATATAAACTGTATAGTGGCAAGGGTTAACGAATATTATATTTTCAAGTACAATATTTTTTGAAAAACTCAGTCGGATTCCGTTTATACCGTTGAAGCGCTCAAATCCCGCCTGATAAAATACAGGACGGCCCCATATTTTCACATTTTCGGCATTTTGGCATCTAAACCCACCGATTATGATTCCTCCGCCTTCAACGTAGATTTCAGAATCCCCCGGAATATCCATTACACACTCATCAACATAATATATTCCCGGTGTAATCCACAGTTTTCTTTTATTTAAAAATTCCGGACTTTCAAATACGTCAGGTCCTATAAATCCGGGCTTCGATAAATCCCCCTCGAGCTTTGTATATTTAAACGCTTCCTTCTCATCGTTGTCCGGGGCATGTTCATCTATCATCCCCGCAAATAGATGAACGTTATGATACCTATCTTTGTTCAACTCAATTGATATGTTGACAGGCCTATCCAAAGTAAAACGTACTCTTTTTGTATCATTTTCTATATCTATTCCTGCAGCAAGCGGTCTCACGACAGCTTCGCAGATATAGAAAGGTCCGGACACCTCTACTTCCGCTTTCCCCGAAAAATCGAAATACGCCATTTCAGCATATCTGACATCATGCATGTCAACTTTGACCCGATAAGTAGGTAAATCTCTCCATTCATTCTCACCCACGGCTCTTACACGCACTTTATAATTATTTTGTAAAACGGCACCCGAAGGTGCCGCATACACTTTTACAAGACTACTTACATCATCAGTTTGCATTCTTTGCATTTAAAAACTCCTGAATCTGTTTAACAAGCTCGTCTCTTACGGTCTCAAGACCAACCTTTTCGGCTTCTTCATGCCACTTATCGATTTTCTGTTTAGCTGTATCAGCATCATACATAGAAAGAGTAAGCTGCAGTTCATTTGAAAGTGCTGAGATATTAGCCACTTCAGTTTCAACATTGGAAGCGTCAAAGACAAATCCTGCAAGAGGGCTGAGTTTATATGAAGATGCATCAAGTATATAATCATACTGTGCATTGATTTCTTCATTGCTCATTACAAACTCTGATTTGCGTACATAATTAGGATTAAGGGTAAATGAATATGTGGGCATAAAATATTTTTCATCCTCAGAAATATCTGCAGGAATATAACCGTCGGTTCCATTGGCGGTCCAATCCACACCTTCAAGACCAAGTTCAAACAAATCATGAGCCTCTTTGCTTCCGAACATCCAATTGAGGAAATACATAGTAGCATCTGTCTTTTCAGACCACTCGGGGACAACGAGCCAGTTATTGGTAACCATATCACATACAACAGCACCCTCTTCACGATTGCGCTGAGCTTCATCGATTACATAAAATCCGCATTCAGCCTCAGGGATCTTTTCAAGCAAGGTCTTTACCTTGGACTCATACTCAGTGAGTGCACAGTATGTAATAGCTGCATCAGGCTCTACTACATCTGTTGTTCCACGTGACTCGAAAAGATAATCATTCCATTTAGTTCTTTCCTGAGTGTACTCAGTTATAAAGTCATACTGATATCCTTCCGGCATAAGCTCGAATTCGGCAGAATCATCGCCTGCAACAACAGCATTTAACACTGTACCGTTATCATCGCTGAGTCCAACGTATACCCATGTCTGGTCGCCAAAAATATTTACGTTGTCCTGAGTATAAACATGCTCATGTTTAGCTGTATACCAGGGTGAATCAAGTCTGAAGAAATTACTGAGGGAAACACCTTCCATGTCCTTTTCGTTCTCTGCTACGGTTTTAACAAATTCCATAAGACTTTCTTCATCAGTTATAGGGTCGCAGTTATATTTTTTTCTAAGATCTTCTCTGTATAAGAAACCTCTTGAGTCCTCATAGAAAGAAGCCAGATTGATTCCATAAATACCGGTCTTATAAGTTCCGTCTTCCTGTCTTAAATAGGTAGTCATAGCCTTGGTAAAATCCTCAGGGAAAGCAGCTTTAAGTCCGGGGTAATTATCATTGTTAAAATAGCCTGACAAATCCGCAAAGTCACCTTCCTGGATGAAATTGGACAATCCGTGCCATCCACCGCAAAACATGAGGTCATAGTCTTCCTGAGCTGCAAGGGCCATTGTGAGTTTATCCTTGTAATCTCCGCCTGCAACAAAGGAGAAATTCAAATGAATCTTGCTAAGGATTGGATCATTCGCTACCATCTCCTCATATTTAGCAACTACCTTGTCCAGATTCCTATATTCGTTCATTACACGAATATTAATGGTAGTGTCCTTGAACTCGTCCGCAGATATTGCGGCGGCCTCCTGCACAACCTCTTCTCCTTTTTGAGCAGCTGTGTCATTTTTACTTGAAGTACTGCTTCCGCAAGCAGTTATTCCAAGTGCCAGTGCTGATACAAGTACCGATGATGTGACCTTTCTTAATAAGTTTCTCCTTTTCATTTCGATCTCCTCTCTTTGATCTATATAACATGGCTAAAGCCATACTTATTCAATTATCCTTTGATAGCTCCCACCGTCATTCCCGAAGTAAAGTACTTTTGAGCATAGGGATAAAGAAGCACTATAGGACCTATTACCACAACCGTTGTAGCCATTCTGAGCGAATTTGCCGGGACTTCTCCGACGGAAATACCCACAGTTCTTGCCATTTCCTTCATTGCGTCCATATTTCTTAGCATCCTCATAAGCAAGTACTGAAGAGGGAAAAGCTTAGAATCGTCTATATAAAGCATCGCATTGAACCATTGGTTCCAATAGCTTAAAGCGTAAAACAATCCGATGGTTGCAAGTCCGGGCTTTGATATCGGCAGTATTATCTGCCAAAGGACTGTAAAATCTCCCGCACCGTCTATATATGCAGACTCCGATAATTCCTTTGGTATACCGGCGAAAAAGTTTCTTAAAAGGAGCATATTCCATGCGCTGAATGCCACCGGCAGTATTAGCACCCATATAGAATTTGTGAGACCAAGAGTCCTGCTTATTAACAGATATGTCGGTACCAATCCCCCCGAAAAAAGCATTGTGAAATACGTAAAAAAGGTAATTACATTTCTGTATTTTAGCTTTTTTAACGAAAGAGGATATGCCATCAGAATAGTCATTAACAGACTGAAAAGTGTCCCGACCACCGTTGTAAAGATCGTAACCGCATATGCTCTGTATATCTGAGGGTCACCGAGTACAACTTTGTATGCCTGAGTTGTAAAGTCTCTGGGAATAATGGAAAATCCGTATTTTGCAAAATTTGCTTCCGTTTCAAAACTGCTGCCAAGAATAATGGTAAACGGATATATGCAAAAGATGCAGAACACTCCGGCAATCAGATATACAATAAAGGAATACAGCCTTTCTCCCTTTGACATTTTTACTTTGCTTTGTAATACGTTTTTCATTTCGTGCCTCCTAGAATATCGCCGCATCCGGTTCAATCTTCTTGGTGATTTGGTTAGTCACAAACACCAAGATCAACCCCATAACCGATTGGAACAAGCTGGTTGCTGTACTCATACCAAGGTTGTTGAGCTGTCTGAGCGCCCTGTACACAAATGTATCCACAACATCAGTAGTGGCATAAAGTGAAGAGTTATCTCCAACCAGTGCATATATCATTCCGAAGTCGCCGTTGAATATTTTTCCGACACTCATAAGCGTCAGCATAATAGCAGTTGTTTTTAAAAGCGGTAGAGTAATCTTTGTCAGCATCTTCCACCTAGAAGCGCCGTCAACCCTAGCTGCCTCATACATCTCTTGGTCAAAGCCTTTTATAGCCGCTATATAGACTATCGTTCCATATCCCGCTCCCTGCCATAATCTAAGTATTACCAGTATGATTGGCCACCATTTGGCTTCTGTATAAAATGATGGATTGTCCATTCCGAGTGACGTTAAAAATGTCGTTAAGGTTCCTGCCCCTCCGATTATTCCGCTTAGGAACATGGCAACTACCGTCCATGAAACAAAGTGAGGCAAAATTGCAATTGTCTGCACGATTTTGTTGTATACCTTGTTTTGAATCTCCGTAAAGGCCAGAGCCAGTATTATTGACAATACGGTCGTCATACCGATAAATAAGACATTTAGGAAAATCGTATTGAAAAAAATTCTGAAGATTCCATTGTAGTTGAATAGGAACTTAAAGTTTTCAAGCCCTGCCCAATCACTTCCTATAATTCCTTTTTTGTAACTGAAATCCTTAAAAGCTATAAGAATTCCATGCATCGGGTAATAACAAAAAACCAAAATCCATATAATTGGAGGAAGTGTCATCAGATATAATTTTTTATTTTTCCATAATTCACTAAATACTGCTTTCACTGTTGCCTCTCCTTTACTTACTTTATGAAATAATTATATTGACAGTGAATTTTGGAAAATATGGTAAAAAACCTTAATATCGGATATTTTTACAACTAATAAAAAAACACCTCTTGGAAATAGTCCGGTTTTACCCATTCTTAATTCCAAGAGGTGTTAATCGTTGTTGTATTTTATTTTAATCTAAATCTGATTTTGCAACTTTTCCAAATAACTGCCGAATCCATTTTCATATAACAGTTCATTGAGTTCCTCAATCTTTTCCTCGACATCATCATAGTACCCACATACGATAGGCTGAAAATACTTTAATCTGATACTTTCAAGGTTTCTTATTTCTTCGTACATTCCATTGTAACTGATATCCGAATCTAAAAATTTATTTTTTTCGGATTCCCCTATCACCGAATTCGCCCAATTATCATGTTCTAAGACTGCATCCTTATAAAACTGGTAATTATATGGCTCCTCTATCTTATCCATCCTATAATCACCCATGATGGAGTAACTGAATCTGTTTGCACTGTCTATCCCCTTGTAGCTGATTTTTTCTTCAACAACATTGTAGTTCTCTCCCTCGACTCCATACATCATCAAATCATAATAGCGCTGATCCGAATGAACCTTCTCCAAAAACTTAAGCGCAAGTATAGGCTTCTTGCATTTGGAAGATACAGAGATTACCGACGCATTAGACAAATCACTTGTGTAATATACGTTTCTCTCCATGATATACGGAAAAAAATCAAATTCCCATTCATCGTTTGTATCTGACAGAACTCTTATTGCACTGCTGCTGATGGACCATATAGGAACGTTGGTCTCACACGGTTTATCGTCAGCTGCCATAAGTTCTATTCCCCTTGTTCCCTCATTATCGGATAAGGACAGCATATCTGAGGATAGAATCCCGTCCCTCTTCCATTTTTTTATATATGAAAGAATCAGGTTAAATTCTTCTGTTTCAAGTCTGTTTACCACCTTTCCGGTTTTAGTGTCAACAACCGCAAAAGGTGTTTCTTGCATACTCTCTACTTCAACATATCTGTCATTTCCAAGCATAATCCAAAGCGATTGCCATATCCGGTTATCTGTAATTAGAGGTTTATCCCTATATCTTGCGTCTTTTTTTGCTCTGTATAAATAAGCCTCCATGGTCTCAATATCTGTTACCTCTGAAAGTCCCCATTCTTCCAGTAAATCTTTCCTGTAAAAAAATCCTTCCGAATCATATAAAAGTTCTACATTATTCAGCTGTGGAATACCATAGATTTTTCCGTCTATTTTGCAGCTTTCCAGATAATCCGTATCCCCTATAACATAATGCTCTGTCAACCCCGGTACCTCACTAAGATAAGGAGATAAATCCAGAAAAGCACTTTTTTCAATCAATTTCTTGTAGTCTGAAAAATTACCGTTTGGTATTATATCGTACTCGCCCGAAGCCACTGCAATATTAAGGCGTTCCCTCTCGTTGCCCCATGGAATAAAGGTAAATCTAACATGGCAGTTTAAGTCTTTTTCGGTGAGTTCATCCAAAGCATCATATATGTTATTCATGCCACCGTTCGGTTCATTTCCGAGCATGACAATATCAAGTTCTTCGTAATTTTCGTAATCACCGGCGATTTCTTTGCTTTGCTCCCGAGCCCCACAACTTAAAAGCATCAATGAAGAAACGCTTATCAGTCCGGCTATTATATATCCTATACCCCTTTTCATTTATATGCCTTTCTCCAATCGCTTAGGAATATCTATGATTACACAAGTTCCGATTCCAACCGTACTTTCAATCTGCAGCTCTGTTTTTTCTCCAAAAAATACCTCAAGTCTTTTTTCGATATTCTTCATTCCGTAATGGCTTCCGGTTCCTGTGTTATCACCCTTTTTAAATCCTACTCCGTCATCTGTAACACTCAAAATCACTCTATCCTCTTCTTCAAATCCGTCAACCCTTATGATCCCCCTTATATCCTTTTTCTCATTAATACCGTGAACTATCGCGTTTTCTATAATCGGTTGTAGAGTAATCTTGGGTATAAGACAATCATATATGGAATCATCAATATTTTGTATATAATTGATTCTGCCTTTAAATCTCTTTTTTTGAATATTCATATAGGCTTCACACATATTTAGTTCATCGCGTATAGTAATAATATCTTCGCCCTTACTGAGTGTCATTCTGTAAAATTTTGACATATCCTGGATTACTTCTTTTACATTGTCTTTTTCGTTCTTTTGAGCCATCCAGTTTATCATATCAAGGGTATTGTAGAGGAAATGCGGATTTATCTGAGACTGTAAAGCTTTAAGTTCAGCATCTTTTTTTTCTTCACCCAACGCATACTGCTTTTTAAGCGAATCCTCAACGGTGTCCACCATGTCATTATATTTATGGATAAGGAGGCTGATTTCATCCTTAACTCCCTCATCCGTGGATATTTTCTTTAACGGTCCCTCCTTCATTTCATCCATAGCATCGCCAATCTCTTTAAGCCTTCTCGTCACAAGCCTTGTGATTGGTGTTATAAGTATTATGATGAGTATAGCCATTACTATAAAAAGATACCTTGTTTGGCTTAATACTTCTTTGTTCCCTTTTTCAAGGCTGTTTGCAGGTACTATTGAAAACAAAAATATATCCGTATCAGCCACTTCACTGTACCTGTAATAATATTTTTTTCCGTCTGATTTTGTGATACCGAATTTATCCATAGAATAACCGATATCATCTAACTGCACGGAGGAAAAACTTTTATCGCAACTCGTCAAAAGAACATTTCCCTGAATATCTTCGATTGATATTATCTGCTCCTTCTCAGAATTAATTAAAAGCTCCTCTACATCCTCACTGTCTAGGCTGACAACAAGCACTCCTACTTTTTGCGTATAATCGTCTTTGCTGTATAGGTTTCTTGCAATGGAAAGTTGTCCGTCTATAAACGTCCAGACCGCTTCATTTTCATCCAATAATAGATACCATTCAGTATCTGTTATATCATTTATAGAGTGAAATCTGCTGCTGAAATTGTTTACTATCTGAAAGTCCTCATCAATGTAATACGTTGCGGTACATGATTCAAAAGCCAGCTCCATCCCGTACGAGTATGAATTAATACTGTTAAAATTAGCAAGTTGCTCAGATATATCATTAGTCTCATCAGAAATGACTGCACCGGTATTATAGATTTCGTTTACCGCCAGAAGCATTGCTATATTATGCGCTGAATCCATTTTGTCCTTCACTGATAGCATAACCTGCTCATACCCCTGATTTATAGAATATAGCTGCTGATTTATGTATTGCTTCTGTATTCTGTTGATAGACAAAATAAGGGTAACCGCAGAGGGGACTATCCCCACAATAAGCACCAAAAAACCAATCTTAAATCTCAGTGATGTATCTGCAATTTTCTTTCTAATGCTGTCTGCTTTCTCTTTCATAGTACATTCTTTCTGCTAATGTCCGGTACTTCTTCTATATTGCGTTCTTTCTGAATTCCACAGGCGTCATACCTGTTTCTTCGCGAAATACCTTTGCAAAATAGTTTGCATTTGCATATCCGCATTTTTCGGCGATTGTTGCAATCCGCTCGTATTCCAGCTTTAACATTAGTTTTGCATTTTCTATCCGGATATTACTGATATATTTCTTGAGAGTGAACCCTGTTTCCTGTTTGAACAGCACGTTTATATACGAAGGTGTGAGCCTAAATTTCTCTGCTATTTCCGATACCCCAAGTTCTTGGTCTCCGTAATTTTTTTCTATAAAATCTATAATATCTGCTATAAGTTTACTGTATTGCCCCTTGCCCTCAAGCTCATCTTCCATTTGTTCAAGCTTTTCGGAAAAATAATCCCAAAGCAAATCAAAGCTGGCAAACTCAGCGACCTTTGCCACCATTTTTTCCTCTGATGAAAAATGACTGTCTATCATATTCAACTTTGGATATTCCTGTTGCATTGAAAGTAAAAATGAGCAGATCATCGATTGTATTTGTTCTTTTTGATAGTATTTCTGATCCTTAATAAGTAAATAAAGCTCCTCGGACCAATTCTTTAACTCATTGGGATTCTCTTTAAGAAGCAGCAAATAATCTCCGTACAACTGCGGTTCTATATTTTTTTTATTAAGCATGTACTCATCGACGGTATATACTCTCTTCGAAGTATCAAAATAACTGCTGTTAAGCGCAAGCTCCGCCGTCTGTCTACTTCCGTATATATTTTTTAGACTGTCTGACTCCATGCCCGCAGCCACTATAACATTTTCGGACATTCCCGTAAAATCGGTCATTATGCTGCCAATGCGATAATGACTCTTGTCATCAAAGCATATGATAATCTGAATAATATCCGAATCTATCTTCGAAATAAGATATTTTAATTTCCTTTGTCTGATTATGCTCTCTATCTTATCTTGATATTGAAAAATATCATTAATTTTTCTGTTCTTTAATAAAACGCAGATGTATTTAAAATATTGCGGAAAACCAAGCTTATTGCATAATCTGTCCACAACACTCTGATCGTATATTTTAGATGTAAGTACTGCTACAAGCTGAGTCTGCTCATAATTCTTTTGATTCTCCAGAATATATTGCCTGTCCTCATTTTCCTTGATTGCCTCCACAGCCTTTTTAAGAGCTCCATTCACAATTTTAATATCTATAGGCTTTTCTATATAATCAATCACAGAAAGCTTGATGGCACTTTTTAGATACTCAACCTCCATAAAGCCGCTCATAAATATGATTTTTACATTCTCATTCGCATCAACAAGTTCTTTTGCAAACTCAATCCCATCCACCTTGGGCATTTTGATATCCGTAAGTACAATATCAGGCTTATACCATTTAGCTATTTTTAGAGCCTCAGAACCGTTTTTGGCTTGCATAATATCATCAATTCCAAGCATCTTCCAGTCAATCGCTTCAATAAGCCCCTCTCTTGTATAATCTTCGTCATCCGCCAATAATAGCTTTATCATGTCAGGTTCCCCTTTATAATGCATATGGAAAATAATACCTATGTTTTACTACAATTACTATTTTGAATTGATACTTTTCCTTAATCGATGGAACTTTTTCTAAAAAAAGGGTAATTTTCCTTAAAAAGAACTGATTAATTATATCATAACTGTATTCAGACACAAAAATACCGACCTAAAATGTTAGATTAAAATCTGACTTTTTAGGCCGGAAGATAATAAATTAATTTTAACCTCTGGATTTTATTATTCATTGAATCCCTGCATCTTATCAAGGACCTCAAAAAGGGCATGCTTTCTTTCGGATGTCATTCCCACATTATCTCCAAATTCCATAACATCGGATGAATTTGTGTTTTGAACCCAGACGGGGAGACCTTCACCATTTGGATCTCCGGTCTTTATGAAGTTTACAAAATATCCCTTCATAATACCGCTGAGCTCTCTGTCATAGTCGGTATACAGTTTTGATTTTTCGGGAATATTACCGTATAAATAAACCTCTTCTCCGCTATGCCAGTTGCCGAGCCTTCCGTTATCTTTTGTGAAATAATACTGGTAAACAGGTATCTTATTTTCATTTGCCAACCTGTTTAAACAATAGTGCGGATAGTCAAAAAATACTGCGGAATATATCTCCTCCCATGAAGCCTTAACTTCTTCTTTTGTCGTTATGGGATATATCTCAAACACTTCATCCGCATATTCTTCAAAATAATCCCTTACCTTTCCCTCATAATTTGAGAGATTGGCCTGGCTGAAAAGTATAAAGGCTTCGCCCTCGTGAAGGTTGTATCCGTGAATTATCTTTTCTTCATTATACACCCCCTCCTTGTAAGACTCATAGGGAGTTTTTTCTAGCACATATCCGTCAACAGTCATATGGTGCTGTGTATCTGCCTCTCCGACCAGTTTAGAAGCATCAATTTTTCTAAGCTCATTTATATATGTGCATCCGTGTCTTTCCATCAGCTCCTTACCGCTTTCAAGCGCTTCATCCAAAAGTCTGAATGAATGAGTGGGCTCTACGGGAGCGACAGTGGAACTTTCAAGGACTACTCTGTTAAACAATCCCTTT
>JAIKXH010000132.1 GCA_024684215.1 Lachnospiraceae bacterium | reverse complement strand
AGCAGCCTTGCGTTTGCTTTGCTTGTAGAGAGCTTCTCTTATAATACCGACTCTGTCGATAGCAAGAGAATACCTGTATATCTTTCCGGAGGCAGAAATGAAAGTTATCTCAAATCTTTGCACCGGATTCTTCTCTGTAATCGCACTGGTCGCATTAACATATGCTCCCACCGACTGAACCTGAGAATTAACATCCACCAGGCTCTTAAGGAATTTCAGACTTCCGATAAAATTAGACTTGCCGCCTGCATTCTCACCTACGATAACAGTAGTCTTTAAAAGATCATATTCAGTATCCGTGGATATAAAATTATCAGGGAAACGTGTCTTAACCTTTCCTATAGGCGCTTCCATGCCGAATTCGCTTTCAATATTGAAAGAACAAAAATTGTTGAAAGTAAAACTTATCAGCATTTGAATTCTCCTTCCCTTATTGCTTTTGTCACGCATACATTATAGCACAAAAAATCGCAAGTAAACCAGAAATCTGTTTTAGGTGAAGGATTTTTGGCTATTTTTGTTTCTTTTTTGCCATAAAAGTTCACTTTCTATACTTAGAAAGAAAAGCATTTCGATATTATCAAAAAACCATGGATTGACAATATAGAGTAAATATAATATAATTATAACAAATTCAAGGAGGTCACCATGCTTAAGTTTGAATGGGACGAGAACAAGAACAAGATTAACCGAACTAAACATGGCATAGATTTCGAAGAAGCCAAAACAGTGTTTTACGATGAGGAAGCAATCCTTTTCGATGACCCCGAGCATTCCGAGGACGAAAATCGTTTTAATCTTCTGGGCATCAGTGATGAGGCCAATGTATGTATCGTCTGCCACTGTTACAGAGAATCTGATTCAGTAATAAGGATCATTTCCGCTAGAAAAGCCACGAAAAAGGAGGAAGAAAGATATGCTAAAGGAATATGACATCGACAAACTTAATCCACGTTCTAACCCTTACGCAAAGGAGCTTAAGAAACAAGTTACCCTCAAAATGTCCCCGTCCGTTATTGACTATTTTAAACAACAAGCCATGGAATCCGGCATTCCCTATCAGACCTTGATAAACCTCTATCTGTCTGATTGCGCAAAGGAAAAAAGAAAACTTAAAATGACATGGCAATAATCTTTTCAAAAAAACGTGAGCCCAGATTCTCTGGGCTCCGTTTTTTCGTGTGTGAGAGGGTTCAAATTATCGACACCTCTCAAAAATGTTGATTTTACTGGCTTTCGGCATCCCCACGTATACAGTACTCAATACTCAGATAGCCTTCTCTAACTCCGAAATGATCTCGTCCTCGTTCTTCCTGTTAAATAGTTAGTTTGTGTTAGATTGCATTAGGTTTCGTTATTATTTAATCTCATTTAACTTTTTTCAAACATTCATACTAGGCCAAAGTAGTTCTGCCTTCATCTTTGTTATTTTAGATGTTGCTTTCTTTTTCATAAACAAATATCAACCCCACATAAACATAATGTAATATAAATACTCTTAACTTTTTTTCTATGAATCAAACAATGCATAAAATTTCAAACTATTGTCTTATGATTGTCTATTACTTTTCGCACCACATAAATGCTTTTTTCATGCGTTAACACTGCGGAAATTAATCTGCTTTAACTTTATCAATTGCTTCGTTCAGTTCATTCTTCGAATGGTAGCCCTCTACTATGATCTTTAAATAAACCCTGCATTTTATCCTTCCATATATTGCTGTTTATTAATGCATTATATAATCTGTCTGCCTTTTTAATCTGTTCACCCATTTCCATTACCTCCATTAGTTTTGCTTTTTAGTCATTATATCATAAGGTAAAAAAAAGCAACATAGTATTATACAAGGTATTTTCAATATAGTCTTTTTCCGTTACTGATATGTAATGACCTCTTGTCAAGCAAAACTCGCAAGAGATCATTACATATCAGTAACGGTGTACCAAATTGTAAAAAAGCTACCCTACTCTATCTCCCACGTAGCAAATATCACCTCGGTATATGTTTCGCTT
>JAIKXH010000066.1 GCA_024684215.1 Lachnospiraceae bacterium | reverse complement strand
AACCGCATAAATACCATATATTTCAGCATTTTACCCTTGCTTTCGTCAGTAGAATACGGTATAATGTAAGTAGAACATATTAGACTTACATATAGGAGTATTCTATTATGGCATACATTCATTATGATACAAAGCCCAACGGTGCAATCTATGCATGCGTATATGAATCGTACCGTGACAAAGGAAAAGTTAAAACCAGGCGTGGCGAAAATCTTGGTCGTGTAATTGACAAGGAAAATAATATATTTCGCCAAAAAGGTGTAACCTATCAATACATCCTAGGAGAAGGACGCAAAGATGTTCCGGATACCGCACTGCCAAAAGAATCCATTGTTCCCGAAACGGAAAAACTTATTCTCGATTTCGGAGATGCCTGGTTTCTTGAGGAGTACCTCTCAAGACAACCTTTTTATGAAAGCATCAAGAACACTCTCCCGGAAGAAAGTGATACAGTTCTTGCCCTGATCTTCTACCGCCTTTTGACTAACAAGGGGGCCAGCTGCCATGCTAAGATATGGTACGAAGGCAACTATTCCTATCTTTCTTTTCCCGAGGCGAACCTTACGAGTCAGAACATCAGTAAAGTACTGAAAAAACTCGGAAGCGAAGAAGTACAGAGACATTTCTTTGAGGAATATCTGTCTTGCATTTACGGAGATAACGAAGCTGCAGGAATACTTGTTGACAGTACCGGTGTCCCCAATGCAACAAAAATGGATATCACGCAGATAAGCAACCATAACGGCGATATAAATCGTGAGGTCAGACTGATCTATGTGATCGACCGCGACAATGGGATGCCGATATATTTCCGTTATGTGGCAGGCAACATCATTGATGTCAGTACACTTATCACTACAGTAAGCGAACTGGAACAATACGGTGTAGCCGTCAACCATGCAATCCTTGACGCCGGGTATTTTTCAGAAAAGAATGCCTCAAAGTTATTTGGATGCGGTATTCCTTTCATGACAAGACTGGGTCCAAACAAAACCGTCTTTAAGGATGCTGCTTCTGGAAACCTTGATGATCTTATGTCTCAGAAGTATGCTTATCGCTATGGTGAGAGACTGGTATTCATCAAAAAGGTAAAGGTCAGTGTATGTGGATATGATGCATATGTCTATCTTTGCATTGATGAGGATATGTATCTCATGCAGCATAAGAAAACAATTCTTAATGCATTGGATGACAAAAAAGATTCCGATGAAACTGACGCTGCCATCAAACGGCTCGGAACTTTTGCAATACTGACATCAGAAGAGATTCCTGAAGACAAGTTACTGCCCATGTATTACACGAGACAACAGGTAGAGCAGGTTTTTGATATAAGCAAAAACTATGCTGATCTGTTACCTATAAGAGTACAGAGTGAGCAGTCATTTGCTGGTCATCTTCTCATAAGTTTTATGGCAACTGCCATTATGCAAAAACTCCAGCAAGACCTGCTGAAACGCCGTTCAAAAAAGGCGCGGTCATTAAATGCCGATAGCATAATGATATATCTGCGAAACCAAAAGTGCAAAGTATATAAAGACTATGTTATTCCACAGGAAGCACGCAAGGAAGTCAATGCTATATATGATATTTTCAAACTTCATGTACCTTATAAAATCCCACTCAATACTATTGAGGTGTAAGTCGAAAAATTATGCGGAACTATAGATAAATTATATCACAGCTGGGGGTGACTACGCTATTATTTTGCCAAAAAACCTTATAGAATAAGGCTCCAGAGGACTTATTAATATGGGAAGTATTAGTAAGGTAACAAGTAAACAGCTTTTACCAATTTTTGACAAACCCATGGTCTATTTTCCGTTAAGCACGTTAATGTTGGCGGGAATAAAGGATATTCTGATCATCAGTACACCAGATGATACACCCCGATTCGAAGCCTTACTTGGTGATGGCAGTCAATTTGGAATCAAATTATCATATTGTGTGCAGCCTAGCCCGGATGGACTTGCACAGGCTTTTATCCTTGGTGAGGAGTTCCTGGATGGGGAAGCCGGTGCTATGATCTTGGGGGATAACATTTTCTACGGGAACGGTTTTAGAACACTCTTGAAAGCAGCGGTGAAAGACGCCGAGGAAAACGGAAGAGCTACAGTGTTCGGATACTACGTTCCTGACCCAGAACGCTTCGGTGTCGTGGAGTTCGATGAAAATGGAAAGGCACTGAGTATAGAAGAAAAACCGAAAGATCCCAAAAGCAATTATGCAGTGACAGGCCTTTATTTCTATCCAGCCGGGGTGAGTACTAGGGCGAATCAGGTGAAGCCTTCGGCACGTGGCGAATTAGAGATTACAACACTTAATGAGATGTATCTAAAAGAAGGGCTTCTCGATGTACAGCTTCTTGGTCGGGGGTTTGCATGGTTAGACACAGGTACAATGAGCAGCCTGCTGCAGGCGGCCAACTTTGTCGAGACAATTCAAAGCAGACAGGGCATTGTTATCTCTGCTCCAGAGGAAATAGCTTATATCAACGGATTTATTAACAAAGAGAAGCTGGCTGAAAGTGCAAAGGCCTATGGCAAGAGCCCGTATGGCGAACATCTGAAAGCTGTGGCCGAAGGGAAGGTAAGATATTAATGAAGACGTATTTGATTACAGGCTGTGCAGGATTCATCGGGTCCAATTTTGTCTACTATATGCTTAATCGTTATCAGGATATTCTTCTTGTGAATCTTGACTCTTTAACATACGCCGGAAACCTCGAGAACCTCAAGGGAGTAAAAAACGACCCTCGTCATGTCTTCATTCAGGGCGATATCTGTGATAAAGAACTGGTCTTAAGTCTTTTCAAACAGCATGACCTCGACTATGTTATCCCTATCTCCCGAGCTTTTTTGGCGTCTACATAGGGTAATGATGTCTAATATCTTTATCGTAAAGACCATCATTTTAGCAATTACATAATCGCTTGAAGGATGATGGAATCAGTGAAGCACTTGTAAAGCAAGTGGAAGATCGCCTTGGACATGATCGGTGGTATGGAACTAATCCGAGCAAAATCAAAGCGGATCTCGGATGGTATCCAGAGATACCGTTTGAAGCCGGTATTGTCAAAACCATCGAGTGGTATCTTGAAAACAAAAATGAGAGTATAAAAAGGATATAGTAAAATGAATAAAGTAGAGAACGAGCGTCTTTTTGAATTTGATCTGATTCGAGCAGTTTGCACAGTTGGGATAATTATTAATCACTTTAGCGCAGCGGTAGAAAATACAGTTCTTCGCAAATTGTTTTATACATTTTTTAATTCAGGTGTCTCAGTAGGATATACCTTAGTTACCGTTTTTTTTATTTTATCCGGCACTGTTCTCTATAACAAGTATTCTAGACTTGATTCTGTTAGACAGTTTTACTATCAGAGGTGGAAGAGCATATTTCCGACTTATTACTTTGTGTATATAAGCGTTTTGATTACATTGTTCTTATTTCGACCAAATATGTTTAAAGAAAAACCACTTATATCATTGCTATGGACTGTTATTGGAATGGATGGATACGTTTCTTCTTCATTTACAACATGGTATTTAGTTGGGGAATGGTTTCTTGGGGCAATCATTATACTGTATGTTTTATTTCCTATATTGTGCAGTGTGTTTAATAGATCTGAGTTTGTAACTCTTTTAATATTTACAGGACTATTTGTTTTTTTTATTGATTGGAGGATGCTAGACCAGAACGAATTTAGAAATGTTTTTTCATGCATTATTAGCTTTGTAATAGGATTCAGTATAATAAAAAATAGGATATTTGAAAAAGATATTGTTGCTATATTAGTCATTTTATTTGGAATTGTTGCAATTGTTTTTTTTAATAATATGGGTTCGAATCTTTCTGCGCATATTGCGGGTGTTTTAGTTTTTGCTATTCTGCATGCTTGTGGGAGATATATTAAAGCAAAAGGAAATTGGACAATAATCAAAAAAATAGTTGGATTAGTAAGTGGATGTTCGTATGAGATCTTTTTGATACATCATGTAATAATTAGTTTTACTGTTAAAATGCTTCATCTTTCAGATAAGCCGCTTTGTTTATTATGCCCTATCATAATGCTTGATATTATTGGTACAGTTTTTATTGGTCAAATCATACATTGTATTATGAAAAGAGTAGTAAGATTAATGCCCGCGAGCATTTTGTAAAGGTACCGTGTTGTATCGGCGGCTTTCCGCTGTCATAAAATGCTGGATTGAACCCGCCGTTTTCACCTTGATACCGTGTACCAAGGTGGGAAACCTAAGGTCAACGTAATACAACTTATTTCTGAAAGATAGTACCAGGAGCCGGGGACTACTGATAATAGATATTTTTCATAGACATATGATCCTAAAAAGGGCATACAAATAAAACCATT
>JAIKXH010000159.1 GCA_024684215.1 Lachnospiraceae bacterium | reverse complement strand
AAACTGGTTTAACAAGCAAAGATTTATGCTTAAGCATGATATGATGTGTGCCCTTGATGCCTTTGGAGAGGGACTTAACACAGATGTAAATTCCGTACTTTTTTACGGCCCTGATATAGTTAAGATATCGAGAGCCGTTATACATGATTTTACGGAGAGCCCCGAGAGGGTAGAGTATGTAAAGATGCTTGTTTCGATGCTTAAAGACCGTGATGTAAAAGTACTTGCAGAGGGAATCGAAACAGTTATCGAGTACGAAATGCTTAAAGAATTCGGAATCGATCTGGCGCAGGGCTACTATATCGGAATGCCCGGAATGCCTGATCCGCCGCCTTTTATAGAGGACGGAGATACGAGGAAGTATACGGATTATTAAGGTAAGTATACTGATTGGTAAGGTATACGTATTATTCAATATATAATGTTTATTAAACTCGATCTATGATGTTTATTTAAAAATGTATTGACAATATATAATATCGTTATATAATTAACAAAGATAAGAAAATTCTTCAGGGCGGGGTGAAATTCCCCACTGGCGGTACAGTCCGCGAGCCTTGGGCAACCTTGGCCGAGCCGGTGTGATTCCGGAACCAACAGTACAGTCTGGATGAAAGAAGAAACAGATAAGCTTATTTAAGCTTTTATTTGCGAATTCGCCCGAGATTTATTCTCGGGCTTTTTTACTTTTATGGAATGGTTTTAAGGACCTTTCAAAAGTAAAAAGATTAGGCAAAAGCAAAATGCTTTTGGCGGGCGTAAAAAGCTTTATGAGAGCTTATCGGCAAGAAGAATTTTCCACACAAAAGAGGCTTTATTCGACCCAAAAGTTTAGAGCCGGAAAGTGAGGAAATAATGAAAGAATTTTTTGGGAAATTTGCAACTAACATGCAGGGGCTCGGCGAGGCGCTGAAAAAGAACGTACCCTTTGTCCTTACCTTTTTGGGTATCATTGTGGCACTGTTTTTAATCGCGTTATTGCTTGAAAAGCTTGCACAGAAAAAGCGCGGTGTTAACGAAAAAATCTTTACCACAAGAAAAGTGGCAATGATCGGAATGTTTTCCGCAATTGCTACCATCCTTATGATGATAGAGATACCTATGACACTGTTTGCTCCCGGCTTTTACAAGCTTGATTTTTCGGAGTTGCCCATCCTTGTAGGAACATTTGCTTTCGGACCTGCGGCCGGTGTTATGATGGAGTTTGTAAAGATCGTACTTAAGCTCCTTATAAAGGGTACAAGCACTGCTTTCGTGGGAGAGCTTGCAAACTTTGCGGTAGGATGCAGCTTTATCCTTACAGCTTCCGTTATCTATAATTTCAAAAAGACAAAGAAGGCCGCTATATTTGCCTGCATCGGCGGAACCATAGTACTTACTGTATTTGGTACAGCATTTAATGCAGTATATCTTCTTCCCGCTTTTGCAAAGCTTTACGGTATGCCTTTGGGGGATATCCTTGCTATGGGAGCTGAGATCAATCCTCTTTGTAAGCCTAATAGCATTGTAAGCTTTGTGGTAGCATGCGTAGCGCCTCTTAACTTAATTAAAGGTATCGCAAACTCAGTGATCGTTCTTTTGATTTACAAGCCTTTAAGCCCTATTTTGAAGGGAGACCTTAAAAGGGCAAAGGAAAAGAAGGTTGTCGTAAAGGCAGAGAACTGATTTAAAACTAAAAAGCAAACTAAAACAAGAGTAAAATCCTTCAATCCCGATAGCCCGCCATTAGCTAACGGGATTGATTTTTTTGTCATTTTATAATAAAATAAATTGATTTAATATATAAAAATGGTAGGACTATGTCTTGTGGTCATACCTAACGAAAGTGACAGATATGGTAGAGATAGAAGTTACATTAAGTCCCAAGGACTTATATGATTTTAATTTAAAGCATTCTTATTCATCGGTGTCGGGAATCCTTGCAACAGCGGTGGGACTTGTGGGCGTAATATACGGATTTTACGCTAAGTATTGGATACTCCTTATCGTCGGAGCTATCCTTGTGGTTTATACACCCATAGTACTTTTATTAAGAGCGCATCAGACTTATTCGCTTACGCCGGCTATGAAAAAGCCTTTAAAATACACCTTTGATGAGAAGGGAATTACTATCTCGCAGGAAGAGAATTCCCAGACCTATGAGTGGAAGGATATCGTTAAGGCGGTTTCTACCGGAAGGAGCATTATCGTATACACTACAAAATATAATGCAACAATCGTTCCAAAAGCCCAGGCCGGAGAGGCGCTCCCGCTTGTCATTGCGGCAATATCCGCAGGACTCGATCCAAAGAAAAACAAGATAAGGAGCTAGTTATGGCTGCAGAGATATTTGAGACAAATTCTCCCGATGAGACTTTTAATCTCGGGAAAAAGCTCGGGCAGGAAGCTATACCCGGGACTATAATAGCCATGACCGGAGACCTTGGAGTTGGAAAGACTTTGTTTACGCAAGGCTTTGCTAAGGGGCTTGGCATAGATGAGCCCATCACTTCGCCCACGTTTACCATTATGCAGATATACGAGTCCGGAAGGATTCCTTTTTACCATTTTGATGTGTACAGGATCGCGGACCCTGAGGAGATGGATGAGATCGGCTTTGAGAATTTTGTATGCGGCGACGGGGCTTCCATCATAGAGTGGGCGGAGCTTATTGAGGAGATCATTCCTCCTGAGGCTATTAAGATCACGATAGAAAAAGACCTTGAAAAGGGCTTCGATTATAGAAAGATTACAGTTGTAAAATGAAGATCATAGGAATTGACAGTTCGGGACTTGTGGCGAGTGTTGCGATATACTCCGATGGGGTGATCATCGCTGAGTATACCACCAATTTTAAAAAGACTCATTCACAGACCCTTCTTCCGATGCTGGATGAAATCAAAAAAATGACAGACTTGGACCTGGAGAGCGTCGATGCCATTGCGATAGCATCGGGTCCCGGTTCATATACGGGCTTAAGGATAGGCAGTGCCACCGCAAAGGGAATCGCACTTGTCATAGATAAGCCCATAGTGGAAGTGCCCACGCTTGAGGGACTTGCTTATAATTTCTGGGGTACGGGAGATTTGGTGTGCCCTCTTATGGATGCCAGAAGGGGCCAGGTGTATACGGGGCTCTATGAGTTTAATCCGGAGCTTGGCACAGTGGTAGACGGAAGTGCCATACCGCTGACCGATATGGTAGAAAAGATCAATGAAATAGGGCGCCCTGTTATATATCTCGGGGACGGCGTGCCTGTCTATAAAGAGGTTTTAAAGGAAAAGACAAAGGTTCCTTACCTTTTTGCCCCCGCACACAGAGCTTATCAGAGCGCAGCAAGCGTAGCGACGCTCGGAGCTCTATACTACAGTCAAAATAAATACGTAAACGCTGACGATCATGCACCTACATACCTTAGAAAGAGCCAAGCGGAAAACGAAGGTCCAAAACAATTTGAGGTATAAAATATGCCGGTTATCATTCGTAAACTAAAAGAAGACGATGTTAAAACTCTTGCAATGATAGAGCAGGAGTCCTTTAGCAGGCCATGGTCTGAAGAGGACTTTAAAGAGCTTTTATTCTTAGATTATGCAAGATATCTTGTGGCAGAGCTTGACGGTGAAGTAGTGGGCTCCGCAGGGATGAGAGTGGTTTGCGGTGAAGGCGATATAGACAATGTGGTGGTCAGTAAAAAACATCGGGGAAAAGGAATAGCCAAAGAGCTGGTAAGTGAGCTTGTAAGGCTTGGAGAGGCCGAGGGGATAAAGGAATTTACCTTAGAGGTCAGAGTAGGAAACGCTGCCGCTATTCATGTATATGAAACGTGCGGATTTAAAGGTGAGGGCGTGAGACCTTCTTTTTACGAAGCCCCCACGGAAGATGCGCTTATAATGTGGCGCAGAGATTAAATTATAAGGCGCTTTTTGTAAGCGTCATAAAAAGGAAATAATATGCTTGATGTATGCTTACTCGGAACCGGCGGAATGATGCCGCTTCCGTACAGGTGGCTTACTTCGCTGATGATGAGATATAACGGTCACAGTATTTTGATCGATTGCGGAGAAGGCACTCAGATTGCTATGAAGGAAAAGGGGTGGAGCCCCAACCCCATAGATATAATATGTTTTACGCACTATCATGCGGACCATATCAGCGGTTTGCCGGGAATGCTCCTTAATATGGGCAATTCCGACAGAACTGAGCCGCTTCTTATAATAGGACCCAAGGGGCTTGAGAGAGTCGTGGGGGCACTGCGTGTGATAGCGCCCGAGCTTCCGTTTGAACTTAAATTCATGGAGATCACGGGCCCTGAGCAAAGCTTTGAATTTGACGGATTTACATTAAAAGCTTTTAAGGTTAACCACAGCATGCTTTGTTATGGTTACACCATAGAGATAGACAGAGCGGGACGTTTTGATAAAGACAGGGCAGAGGCCCTTGGTATTCCGCTTAAATTATGGAGCAGGCTCCAAAAGGGTGAGACCATCGAAGAGGACGGAAAAACCTATACTCCGGAGATGGTTCTCGGCGAAAAAAGAAAAGGTCTTAAGGTTACATACTGTACTGATTCAAGACCTACAGAGAGTATCTTTGAGGCTGCAAAGGATACCGATTTACTTATACTTGAGGGAATGTACGGTGATCCCGAAGAGGCTGAAAAGGCCAAGATCAAAAAGCATATGACCATGCAGGAGGCCTGCGAGATAGCTAAGGAGGCCGGTGCGTCGGAGCTTTGGCTTACTCATTACAGCCCGGCTATGAATTGGCCTGAGAATTATAAAGATATGGTCAAGGCTATATTTGAGGATGCATATATCGCCAAGGACGGCAGAAGCAAGGAACTTAATTTCGAAGACTGACACAGCAAAACGTAAAAAGGATTTGAGGTAACCCGTCAATGAAACTAAAGCCACGTGCTACCAGGATTACAATTTTAATAGTGCTTCTTATAATGGCCGTGGTGGGCTACTATGCCTTTTTGTCAGGCAAGGCGAAGGAGAGAAATGTTGATGCAACCATGACGGCGGTGCAGGCTGCTCTTTCGAGAAACCTCGATAAGGATTATCCGCCTACTCCAAAGGAAGTAATGAAGTATTACAACGAGATCGTTAAATGCTATTACAACGAGGAGACCACCGAGGACGATATCGAGGCTTTGGGACTTAAAGTAAGGGGGCTTTTTGACAATGAGCTTCTTGAGGCCAATGAGGTCGGCGGATATTTGATCGATTTAAAAGAAGAAATACAAAACAGCAAGGATGCAAAGCGAAAAATAACCAACGCAGGTGTGGCATCCAGCACCAATGTGGACTATTACACAAGGGACGGTTATTCTTTTGCAAGACTTCTTTGTACATATAATGTTAATGAGAACGGTACCAGCGAGACGCAAAGGATTGTGTATCTGCTCAGAAAGGATCCGGATAAACGCTGGAAAATATACGGCTGGGATTTTGAGGCAAACGTTGATTTAAACGGTGACGGAATCCCCGGTGATTGATGATGGAAAAAGATATTTTAGTTTTAGGAATTGAAAGCTCGTGCGATGAAACTGCGGCTTCTGTTGTAAAAAACGGAAGGGTTGTTTTGTCTAACACAATTTACTCTCAGATAGATTTGCATACTCTCTATGGTGGAGTGGTGCCGGAAATCGCGTCGAGAAAGCATATTGAAAAAATAAACAGAGTCATAAAAAAATCCCTTGAGGAGGCGGGCGTGTCTTTGAATGATATAGATGCGATAGCCGTGACTTACGGGCCCGGACTTGTGGGAGCACTTCTTGTAGGCGTATCGGCGGCGAAGGCTGTCAGCTTTGCAAGCGGCATTCCGCTTGTGGGCGTTCATCATATCGAGGGACATATAAGCGCCAATTATATCGAGAATCCTGATTTGAAGCCTCCTTTTATGTGCCTTGTGGCTTCGGGGGGACATTCTCATCTCGTGCTGGTAAAGGATTACGGCGAGTACGAGATAATAGCAAGGACCAGAGACGACGCTGCGGGAGAGGCCTTTGATAAGGTGGCGAGAGCCATAGGCTTAGGATACCCCGGAGGACCAAAGATAGACAAGATATCAAGGGAAGGCAATCCCGATGCTATAGCTTTTCCGAGGGGAAAAGTAGAGGGAAGCGAGTACGATTTTTCGTTCAGCGGACTTAAGTCTGCAGTGCTTAATTATTTGAACGGATGCCGTATGAAGGGTGAGGAATTTTCACAGGCCGATGTGGCGGCATCGTTTCAAAAAGCTGTTGTGGAGGTGCTTGTCGAACACTCATTAAAGGCTGCAAAGGATTATGGGGTAAAAACTTTTGCGATAGCCGGCGGAGTTGCTTCCAATTCGCATCTGCGCGAAGCTTTTGAGGCAGAATGTGCAAAGCGGGGATTTAACTTTGTACATCCTTCACCGATTTTTTGTACGGACAATGCGGCTATGATAGGTGCCGCAGGGTATTATGAATTTATTAAGGGGTATAGAAGCACTTTGGACCTTAATGCTGTGCCGAATTTACAGATAGGGGAAAAGGTCGGAGTCTTCAAAGAAAACGATGGACAATTTAAATAATAATGTTTTGGGAAATTCCGATTGCAAAGAAGGGGCACCAAAGAATAAACCTCATTGCACTATGATTCTGCTTGCGGGGGGCTCGGGAAAGAGAATGGGCTCGAAGGTGGCAAAGCAGTATCTGGAGATCAATGAAAAGCCTATTTTGTGGTATAGCCTGATGGCTGTCGAAAAGTCTGAGGTTATAGACGAGTGCATTTTGGTTATCAGACCCGATGATGCGGAATATGTCAGAGACGAGCTTTTGGCAAAGTATTTTTTCACAAAGGTGACCCGTATAGCGGATGCCGGAAAGGAAAGATACGAATCGGTATGGAGCGCTCTTGTGAGTCTCAAAAATATTAATTGGATGGCAATAGGTCCGGACAAGCAGGAGGAGCTTTTAGCGGATGAAAAGCTTTCCGAGGACTTACCTACGGATTATATTTTCATTCATGACGGTGCCAGACCGTTTTTGACGGAAGAGATAATTAAGAGAAATTATGATGAAGTTATAAAATCAGGAGCATGTGTCACTGCCGTAAAGAGCAAGGACACCGTAAAGATCGTTGACGATAACGGCAACGTAATCTCTACTCCAAACAGAAATAATGTCCGAAATATTCAGACGCCCCAGACCTTTAAGGCGGGACTTATTTTTGAAGCCTACAGAAGGGCAATATATGATGAACGGGAAGACCTTACTGACGATGCTATGACTGTGGAAATATCAGGTCTTGCTACGGTAAGCATTGCGGAAGGCAGTTATGACAACATTAAGATCACCACACCGGAAGACCTTACCATAGCTGAGATTTTTTCAAGCTAGTTAATCACAAAGGGTTAGCCTATGATTCATGTATTTATTGTAAATCCAATATGCTGCGAAGCCGAATTTGCGGGAAAACTCAGAGCAAAATTAGAGAAGATCCCGGATCTGAATTATTATGTGTTTTCGACAAGGCGTGAGGGACACGAAAAGGATCTGGTTGAGCTTATTCTCAGGTATTTTGACAATGAGGAGCTTAGGTTCTATGCCTGCGGAGGTTCGGGAACCTTAAGGAATATGCTTTGCGCTTTTAAGGATATGAAAAGGGCAGAGGTTGCCATGATTCCTTACGGCAGCTGCGATTTTTTGAAAGTATTTACCGACGAACCCGGATATTTTCGCAATATAGATGCGATGATAGGCGGGGAGGTCGTCTATGTCGATTATATCGAGAGCAACCTCGGAGTTGCGCTAAACAGTGTATCTTTCGGTGCCGATACAGATCTGCTTAAAGTGGGCGAGGATCTTAAAAGCCTGGGAATCGGCAGAAGTCATTTCCCCTATACAATTGCATCTATATACGCTTCACTTTTTGCTACAAACAAAAGCTATGATATTAAATCAGACGGCGTTAATGTATCAAGCGAAAAAGTAACTCTTATGTATTTTGGAAACGGAAGCGTTATAGGTGGAAGATTCAAGCTCGGAATCAATGATATTGTTGATGACGGCATGGGCTCGTATTTTTATCTTAAAGGAAAAGCTTTGTATGCAAGATTCAAAGCGCTTAGGTGCTCAGCAAGGGGAGAAGTTGACAAGCTTAGTAAATGGGCTGATATAGGAAGCACAAAACATATCAGTGCAAGACGAACCAACGGTTCTTCCTTTTATGTAGAACTTGACGGAGAACTTACAACGACCACAGAACTTGAGGCACACATAGTCAGACAAGGCCTTAAATTTGTAATACCGAAAAGAGGAGTATAGCAGATGAATAGAGAAGCGAAGTCTATAAGAACTTCAAATATTTTCAGCCTGCTATGCAGTGCGGCACTTATGCTCAGCACGGTTTTGGCAAGCAAAAACGGGTTTACTTCGGACGGTAAACCAGTTCTTATAATAGTTTCACTTATAGTATATTTGGCGGTTATAATCCTGAATGTTTTGCTGAAAGGTCACGACAGATTAATAGCCATATTTGTTACGCTTGTGCTTATTTATACAGGCTTTGTAAGCGCGTACGCATCCGGCAGAGCCATGATATTTGCGGTTGTGGCAATGTTTTCTGCAGGTGTTGCGTATTTTAACAAAGACCGAATAGTAAATGTCATTCATGCAATCATAAATTCGGCTATTCTTATTGCGTTTTCCACTATCATAGATCTGGATAATATCATCTCGAACCATTTTGAAAAATACAGACAGTTTGAGCCGGTTGAGGCCATCGCAGCCATAGTCGGCATTATTGTTACGGACATTTTTTTTGTCTATTTAAATACCGGAAGGATCAAACAAATGCAGATACTGGAGGAACAGGAACGTTCCACCGATGAACTTATGAGGATCATAGAGGCAAAGGCGGACGAGGCGAGAGTGGCGACAAAAAGTAAGTCTGACTTCCTTGCAAGTATGTCTCATGAGATAAGAACCCCCATAAATTCAGTGCTTGGAATGAATGAAATGATCCTGAGGGAGACCAATGAGGAAAATACAAGGAAATATGCGGAAGATATAGCTCATGCCGGAAATATGCTCCTTGGGCTTGTAAATAATATATTGGACTTTTCCAAAATCGAATCCGGAAAAATGGAGATTATTCCGGTTAAATACGATATCGGAATCGTGACCAGTGACCTTCGGATAATCGTCGCAAACAGAGCGAAACAAAAGGGGCTTGAGTTTGTGGTGACGGTAGCGCCTGATATACCGAGAACGCTCTATGGCGATGAAATCAGAATAAAGCAGATAATTACAAATATTTTGACCAATGCCGTAAAATATACGGAGAGCGGCAGAGTTGTTTTTAAACTTGATTATGAAAAGGCCGATGAGAGATCGATTTTTTTAAATGTTTCCATTACGGATACCGGCAGAGGAATGAAAAAGGATGACCTGGAAAAACTCTTTTCGCCTTTTGAGAGAATAGAAGAACTTAGAAACAGACATATCGAGGGAACGGGACTCGGAATGAGTATTGTCCAGCAGCTTCTCGCACTTATGGGCTCAAGGCTTACCGTGACAAGCGAATATGGCAAGGGCAGTAACTTTGAATTTTCCATAAGGCAAGAGGTTATAAGCTGGGATCCTGTGGGAGATGTCAGCGTAGTAGTTACCGCGAGCAAGGGCAATAAAGTTACAGCAAGTGAGGTATTTAGAGCTCCAAAGGCAAAAGTGCTTGTGGTTGACGATATCAAGATGAATATTAATGTAATCGTCGGATTGCTAAAAAGAACCGGTATAAGAGTGGATACGGCTCTGTCGGGCGCAGAGGCCTTAGAACTTGTCAGAAAAAATGATTACGATATTATTTTTATCGATCATATGATGCCCGATATGGACGGTATAGAAACTTTAGAGAGGATCAAAAAGGACAGGTTTGCGATATGCAGGGACAAGCCCATGGTGGCTCTTACAGCAAACGCTATCTCCGGCGCAAGGGAATTTTATCTTGATAAAGGATTTGTCGGATATATTTCAAAGCCCGTGGATCCAAAGCTTTTAGAGAAGATAATCATAGAGCTTTTGCCGAGAGAGCTCATCGAGAGTGGGGCCAGAAGATCTGAAGAAAACTAAAGAAATAAACACGAAATGCCGGGGATTGGCGCGGGGCTAAAGAACGTGCAAGACTAAAGAGCATAATGTTGAAAGATTTTGGCAAATATAGTACAATGATTATTGGTCTGTGCGTGCAGATCAAAATACAAATGATGTTTTTCAAAAAGGAGAAATAAAATGGTAAAGGCAGTAGTGGGCGCCAACTGGGGAGATGAAGGAAAGGGAAAAATTACGGATATGCTTGCCGAGAAGGCAGACATTATCATCCGCTTTCAGGGAGGAGCCAACGCAGGACATACCATAGTCAACAACTACGGAAAATTCGCTCTTCATACACTTCCTTCCGGAGTATTCTATTCTCATACGACAAGCATCATCGGAAACGGTGTTGCTCTCGATATCAAAAAGCTTTTTAATGAGATCAAATCCATTACGGATCAGAATGTGCCGATGCCTAAGATTTTAGTCAGCGACAGATGCCAGATCGTTATGCCCTATCATGTATTGTTTGATGCATACGAGGAGGAGAGACTTGCGGGCAAATCCTTCGGATCCACAAAGTCCGGTATTGCTCCTTTTTACTCAGATAAATATGCAAAGATAGGATTCCAGGTAAGCGAGCTTTTCGACGAGGAGCTTTTAAAGGAGAAGGTAAAGAGGGTATGTGATCTTAAAAATGTACTTCTCGAGCACCTTTATCACAAGCCGGCCATCGATCCCGCAGAGCTTTTGGAGACTCTTCACGAGTATCGTGATATGGTAGCACCTTATGTTTGCGATGTTTCGGCATTTTTGGATAAAGCATTAAAGGAAGGAAAGACCATCCTCCTCGAGGGACAGCTCGGAACCTTAAAAGATCCAGATCACGGAATCTACCCGATGGTTACTTCATCCTCAACTCTTGCAGGTTACGGAGCAATCGGCGCAGGACTTCCTCCTTACGAGATCAAACAGATCATTACCGTATGTAAGGCATATTCATCTGCCGTAGGCGCAGGAGCATTCGTTTCCGAGATTTTTGGAGACGAGGCCAATGAATTAAGAGAGCGCGGCGGAGACGGCGGTGAATACGGCGCAACAACCCACAGACCCAGAAGAATGGGATGGTTTGACTGTGTGGCATCAAAGTACGGATGCAGACTTCAGGGAACCACAGATGTTGCATTTACAGTACTTGACGTACTCGGATATCTTGATGAGATTCCCGTATGCGTAGGATACGAGCTTGACGGTGAAGTAATCACAGACTTCCCTGTTACCGCAAAGCTTGAAAAGTGCAAGCCCGTATTAAAGAAACTTCCCGGTTGGAAGTGTGATATCCGCGGAATCAAAAAATATGAGGATCTTCCCGAGAATTGCCGTAAATATATCGAGTTTATCGAAAATGAGATCGGCTATCCCATTACCATGGTAAGTAACGGTCCCGGAAGAGAAGATATAATCTACAGAGAGTCTTCCTTAAAGAAATAATTGCTGAAGACTGATTAGTATTATTTGTAAATAGCGATAAATCTTTTTTGAAAAGTTTTGAAGAATTAAGAAAATAGCTTGGTGGGGTAAATGACTTTGGGTATGCATGTTTTGCCAGGCGGTTCGGATATAATTAAAAAAGTATTATTTAAGGCCGGAGCTGCAGTTGCAGCTCTGGTTTTTATGCTTTATTTGGCGCTTTTTTCGAGGGCATTTGATACAGAAGCCCTGGCCGCCGACTATGCGTCGGAATACAGCGGAATCGTCTATAATCTTGAAAATAAGCTTGGAAGCAGCGAAGTAAACGCTATAACTCAGGCAAATGAAGGATATATTTGGATAGGAACCTATACAGGATTGTATCAGTATGACGGCAACGTCTTTACGAAACTCGAGATCGATGAGCGTATTCACAGTGTTATGACGCTTCTTCCAAACGGCAGGGACGGAATATGGATAGGTACCAATGATTCGGGCCTTGTTTATTATTCTTTCCGAACCGGAGAGACGAAGTTTTATACCACCTCTGACGGACTGGGTTCCAATTCTGTAAGAAGTCTTTGCTACGGTAAATCCGGCGAGCTCTATATCGGTACCAACTCATATTTGTCAGTTCTTTCTCAAGATGGTGTGCTTACCACATACACAGGAAGCGACGATTTATATTATATCAGGGGAATATCCTGCAGAGCTGACGGAACGGTTGCGGTAGTTTCTAACGGAGGAACCGTATTTATCATAAAGGACGGGGTTATCAGCCAGTCCTTTACGAGAGAAGAGGTTGGGGAATCTTTCACCGCCGTTCATTATCTTGTAAGCGGAGATTTGCTTATAGGCAGCTCAGACGGATATCTTTTTAAGGGCGTTTTGGACGGAAGCAAGATGGTAGTGGACAAATACAGGGATGCTTCCGAGGTCGGTTCTACTTCAAATATATACGAAAATCGCGCGGGGAACGCTATAGTTGCGGGAGACAACGGACTTGGTTATTTCGGACTCGGCGAAAGGTTTATAGTCGTAAAAAGAAATGATTTTAACAATTCACTCTGCGATATATTTGAGGATTATCAGGGCAATTTATGGGTTGCTTCCTCAAGGCAGGGTATTTTGAAGCTTTCCAAAAATCCTTTTACAAATCTTTTCTCCTTGGCGGGAATTGATGATCATGTTGTAAACTGTGTCTATAAAAAGGATGAGAGAATTTACGTAGGCTGTGATGATGGCATTATTTTGATCAATTCTATCTCAAACAGGAGATTTTTTGATGAAAATTTAAACTTCCTTAGTGACGAGAGAATCAGAAATATCAGCGAGGATTCAAAGGGTAACCTATGGATATCCACATACTCGTCATACGGACTTGTAAAGTATGACGGCGATGAGACAGTTTGCTTTACCGAAAGCGAAAACGGAACCAACGGCAACAAATTCAGACTGTCGATGGAATTAAAGGACGGAAGCATTCTTGCCGCAACATCTACCGGACTTACTTATATCAAAGACGATAAAGTTACGGGAACAATCGGCGCCAAAGACGGACTTGAAGTAGAGCAGATACTGTGCCTCTACGAATTGGAGGACGGAACGGTATATGCCGGCAGCGACGGCGATGGCGTTTATATTATTAAAAACGGTAAGGTAGTAGGAAATATCGGAGCAAGCGAGGGACTTGGCGGACTTGTAATACTTAGGATGGTTCCTTATGATGACAAGCTTTTTATAGTTACCGGCAACGAGATTTATGTATACGACGGAGAAAAAGCCAGGGCTCTATACAATTTTCCTCACAGCAACAATTACGACATATGTCTTTCGGAGGACGGAAAGGCCTGGGTTACTTCCAGCGCGGGAGCTTATATAGTTAATACAAAAGACCTTATAACCGACGGTGATTATATCGCGGAGCTTTTAAACAGCTCAAGAGGACTTAATACCACTCTTGTAGCCAATTCATGGAACTATATCGACAAGGCGGGTACTTTGTATCTTTGCTGCGCCACCGGTGTAAAGACCATCAAGATGGACAGTTACTCTGTTGTCAACAATGATTTTGATGTTGATATCAGAGAGGTAAGGCTTGATGATAATGTTATAGAGCCCGATGAGGCCGGCGTTTATCATATTTTGTCCGACACAAAGAGGGTTTCTTTCACACCTGCAGTCCTCAACTATTCACTTTCAAACCCTTACGTAAAAATGTATCTGGAAGGGTTTGAGGATGACGGTGTTATCTGTGGACAGACAGACCTTAGGGAAGTAAGCTATACAAATCTTTCCTACGGCAATTATGTATTTCATATTCAGGTGCTTGATAATTACATGAATGCAGTCAAAGAAAGTACCATAGTTTTGCATAAGGAGGCAAGGCTTTTTGAAAGACCTATGTTTTGGGTAGGCGCCTCACTTCTGGTTGTCGTGATACTGATGGCTATCACCTGGGCTCTTGCGGAGCGCAGAAACAGCAAGATAATCAAAAGCCAGTATCAGCAGATTGAAAAGGCCAAGGAAGAGGCAGAGAGGACCAGCGAGTACAAAACTCTTTTCCTTGCGAATATGTCACATGAGATCCGTACACCTATAAACACCATTATGGGTATGGACGAACTGATATTAAGAGAGGACGTCCCCAGCCAGGTAAGGCAGTATGCAAATGATATCTATATATCGAGTGACTCACTTTTAAATATCGTAAATGACATTCTGGACCTTTCGAAGATCGAATCCGGAAAGATGAGTATTGTACCTGTTGAATATTCTTCTTCCGAGCTTTTCAGAGAACTTGGAAATTATTTAAGACAAAAGACCGAGGAAGCTAAGCTTTTCGTAACTTTGGATTTTGATCCCAAGATTCCGGAAACACTCGTGGGAGACAATAACCGTATAAAACAGGTAATCACAAATTTGCTCACAAATGCTGTTAAGTACACGAGAGAGGGTAATGTAACCTTTAAGGCAGAGCTTTTGGGTATTACCGGAGAAAATGCGGAGATTGCGATTTCCGTATCGGACACCGGAATAGGAATAAAAGAAGAGGATATGCCGAGACTCTTTAAGGAGTTTGAGAGGCTTGATGAAGCGCGTAACCATTCCGTAAAAGGAACAGGGCTCGGACTTGCCATTACCAAGCAGCTCCTTGAACTTATGGGATCGAGGCTTGAGGTTGAGAGCATCTATAACGAGGGCTCCGACTTCCACTTTGTGATAAGCCAAAAATACATTGGCAGCGAAGAAATGGGCGAACTTGATTTAAGCGCTCCGGGAGAAGAGGAATTCGTAGCTTATGTTCCAAGCTTTGTAGCCCCTGAGGCAAGTATCCTTGTTGTTGATGATACGCCTCTTAACCTTGCGGTTATAAGAGGATTGCTCCGCTCGACACAGGTTCATATAGATACCGGAGAGAGCGGACTTGTGGCTCTTGAGAGGGTTAAACAAAGAAGATATGACCTTATCCTTCTCGACCATATGATGCCTGAGATGGACGGTATCGAAACTCTTGAACAGCTTGGCAAGATAAACCATAAGTGCATGGGAGTACCCGTTATCGTACTTACCGCAAATGCTATCGCGGGAGCCAGGGAAAATTATTTAAGACTCGGATTTACCGATTATATATCAAAGCCTGTATCCGGCAAGGATCTGGAGGCCATGCTTATGAGATATTTGCCGCCTTCAAAGATTAAAACGCCTGAGACAGCTGCGGAAAAGCCTATCCAGCAAAAGAAGGAAGAGTATTCCGGAGTACATCTTATCGATCCCGAAAAAGGAAAGAATTACTGTGCCGGAGACAGCGAGCTCTACAAGAGCGTCCTCGGAATGTTTGTCGATGAGTATGATGCGGAGACCGAGAATTTACAAAAATATATTGATCTGAAAGATTCCAAGAAGTTTGTAACTCACGCTCACAAATTAAAGAGCTCAGCAAGAACCATCGGTGCGGATGAACTCTTTGAGAAGGCTAAAGACCTTGAGGTCGACGGAAAGGAAGAGAACTGGGATTCCATCAGAAGAAAGCTTTCTTCCGTTATGGAGCTTTATCTGGATGTGGTCATGGAAATCAAAAATAAAATGCTTTAAAGAAGTGTGCATTTAAAGAAAAGTTTATTAAAAATAAGTTTGTTTAAATGAGTGCGTATTTAAGAAGTGTGTTTAAATGATCGGAACTATATTGGATTATTTAATTGAATATGGAGATGTGTCTTTTTCTGAAATGCGATTTACGGAAGTGGATGCTGCTATTTTATGCAAGTTTTCGTATTTCAATTTTGAAGGAATAGTTCCGGATGTTGATTCGGATATGCCGTCGGTTTCTCTCTCAAATATCAGCCTGATGGAAAACTATGATCAGATATTCGAAAAAGGAAAGTATGAGCAGGTGTCCCGCCAAATGGTGGAGCTCATGTTAAAAGGAAAGCGTTTCCGAAATCTGAGGATAGCATGTTTTTCATCATGCATCGATAAAGAGACTCAAACGCAGTTTGCTGCAGTGACTTTTATGACCGGCCCCAGAAGAATGTATGTTGTATTCAGGGGAACGGATTCCACGCTTATCGGACTTAAAGAGGATTTTAATCTGCTTTATACGGACCATGCTAAATGCCATGATTACGCTGTAGATTATCTTTTAAAAGTCAGCCGGAAATTCCCTCATAAAATGTATGTCGGCGGACATTCAAAGGGCGGACATTTGGCGGTATATGCGAGCATGAATATGCCTGCTGATGTCTCTGAGAGGATTCACAGGATTTACAGTTTTGACGGATTGGGGCTACGTCCCGGACTTATGAACGACGGAAAATTCAAGGCCATAGAAGACAAGCTTTACAAGCTTATTCCGCAGTCCTCGCTTATAGGAATGATGCTTGAAGATGACGGACATTATGAGGTTATAAAAAGCAACGGACTGGCTCTTATCCAACATAATATTTACACCTGGCAGGTTAACGGACGGAAGTTTATCAGAGAGAAAAAGCTTGCAAGCAATGCGATTTTTGTCGAGCATACATTTAACGGATGGGTGGAGAGCCAGGACGATGAAAACCGAAAGAAATTTATTGACGGAATATATGCTCTGATAGATGCTTGTGAAGCCGAAACCTTGCATGAACTTATCGCGGACGGAGGCAGGAAATTCAATATCATCGTGGGTGAGATAAAAGAACTTGATGATGAGAGCGCAGAGCAGATAAAAAAGGTGTTTAAGGCTTTTGTGGTTGTGGCAAAGTTTTAT
>JAIKXH010000158.1 GCA_024684215.1 Lachnospiraceae bacterium | reverse complement strand
ATATGTAGCTGCCGTCCTCTAACGCATAAAACTTCTTTCCAAAGCTGTCAGGATATGTAATATCCTCAAAAAGACGTCTTCCGTCAAGGATGCGCTTTTTGTACTCTCATCTATTCTACAATGAGTCTCTCCGCAATACCTACTACCATCAAGGATTGAATAATGATTCTACCTTGGTCTCGCTTTAATGATTCGATCCAACCATTCTCGCACGCCATCTTCTGTTTCGTGCAATCCGCCCGGCCAGATAAATTCCATAATATATTTTAACCCCACCTTTTAAACCTCATAAGCAAGTAAATTCCCCAAAGGAATACTAAATCCTATAGCCCGGTACATTTTCTTATCACAATCGGCACAGCCAACAGTTAGCGATCCTACTCCGCTCTTCGTGAATGCATATTGTATAAGTTTCCGAGCGATACCTTTATGACGATATTCAGGTAATATATAGAAATCCTCAAGTACTCCACTGGCACTATAATTAAACGTCGAAAAACCTCGCGTAATAGAACAGCAAGCAATTAATGTCTCACCATCATAGCATCCGTAAAATACGATTGATTTGTTATCAATTGCAGAAAATAGGTTCTTTATATCTTCTTTTGTGGGAGCATCTTCTCCGATTTCACGCTTATAGTTACTATGTAGCAATACAAGAACTTGTCTGTCAGCTTCTCTTATAATCTTATAATCCATTTATTGGTCATCCTTTCTTTTCGTTCTTCAATTGTTTTCAATATGAAGCCACAGGCTGGAAAGAATGCTAAGAAAATAGCTTAGAAAAAAGATGCCGTGACTAATAAGCCACGGCACCGAATGATCAAATAATTATCTATCACAAACCGAGGTCTTCATACCATATTCAGAAATATTGTTCATTCTCTTAATTCTCATCATGATTACCTCGCTTTCTTATAATTTTTACAACAAAGACAGTATACCAATATCAAAAGCCAAAATCAATAGGATTACGACTATTTCTCAACCAATGGTTATGTTGGCATTGATCTCTTTTACGATTTTAACAACCTCGATGTCCCCGTCAACAAGAATTTCAACAATAGGCTCTCTGCCATCTTCATTGGGGCCGTTAAGCCAGTATATCTCCGCCATGCGAATATTTTCAGCTTCATTTACACATCCGTCGAAGCATTTATAGGCATCACCTTCATATACATTTCCATTGACTCTTATCTTGGCAATTCCATATGTCGGACGTCCAAGTTTAGCAAAGTAATCTCCCCATTGTTCGGCTTCTTTAAATGTCTTTGATACATAAAGAGCAGCCATACGTGACGGATACTGTGGATACTTTTCTTTTCTGACTTTCTCCAGTGCCAGTTCTCTAAGTGCTACATCAACACTATGGCTGAGTTCGGTATTTCTGTATTTTTCAGGATTTTTATAAATATCCTCCACGACGGACATCTGTTCGTAGACACTTTTATACACTCCATTAGGATGTTTCTCGTTAAGTATGATATGCTCTCCGTTTTTCTTAGGTATATCTGATATAACGTGATAATATATGTTTTCTTCCATAGTTTTCCCCTTTACGAAAAAGGGCCGGTCCATATGGCCAGCCCAACTTTACTTTAATTCAGCATTATTCTTTTTTAAAAAATCAATACTTCTGCTATATTCAAAAGCAGTTTCCATGTCATTAGCTTCAAATGCTTCAAAGAGATCTGTGGAAATCTTACCTGGTTTAGTTCTTTCATAAACTGTAAGATTCCATGAATGCTTGCACTTTTTGCAGCGATATATGAGCCAGACATCAACGGATTTGCCGTTTGCGTTTACTCTAAACTTACCGGAATTTATGAACTCTTGTTTTTTTCCGCAACCTCCGCATCGATGGTAGACTCTAATCCCTGCGAATTCATCGGGATACAAAGTTTATATTCCCGGATAGTCTTTGATCATGCAAGATCCTTTGAATGCTCTTTTCTGATAAAGAAAAGGTTAAAGCCAGGTCTTTAAGACCTGTACCGGACTGAAAGGCCTTGAAAATCTGTTCATTCCTTTCACGGAAAAATACTTTAGCGTTTGTACCGCTGCCCCATTCCTGCTTTTCTATACATGGTATATAGATTAACTGACCGTCTACATATTTCTGAATCGTTTCTAATAATTCTTTGGGCAGAATGTCCTCTGCCTTGATATAGCTCATAATGCTCCTCCTAATATAACTTTCTTTAGGATTCATCTGAGCTTACGATTCATATTATTTTAAGCTCAGACTACTGAGCGATAACATATCTTTTGGTCATAAAAAACGCTCCT
>JAIKXH010000157.1 GCA_024684215.1 Lachnospiraceae bacterium | reverse complement strand
AGTTTTGTAGTACTCTAAGGGTTTTATCCAGGTATCAAAAGAAGTGTCTGTTAAAGTAAATTCCTTTTTAAGATTATTACAGATATTAGTCCAATTAGATTTAATAGAATCCATCTCTTAGCTCCGTTAATTATCGTTTTATATAATTTTAATATATAGGTAGATAAAATTCAAAGAATACTTATAACCCTATGTGCATAACAGTTTATCCACACTATGTGGATAACATACTAATACACAGGTATCTGTGGATAAGTATGTGAAGAGCGTGTATAAGTTATACCCAGATTTCGCTTCAAGATATAGTGTTTTTAGAAATTTTTTATAATTTAGACCACTAATTCTTATGATTTACATAATCTTATCCACATTTTGTTGATTACTTGTGGATAACTTAAAAAATATCCTCACATGGTGGATAAGTACGTGGAAAAGTTTTTTTTTGAGATTTTTTGAGTTTAATTGTATTTAAATATAAATAAATCCCTATTTTTTCAATGTTTTAAGGGTTTTTACTTGACACATTGCAAGTTTTCTTTTAAAATCATTGTTGCTGTTCTTATAAATCTTATGGATTTTATCTTTGAATAAGGAGGTATATATATTATGAAAATGACATTTCAGCCTAAGAAGCGTTCACACGCTAAGGTTCACGGTTTCAGAGCCAGAATGTCTACTCCCGGCGGAAGAAAAGTTCTTGCTGCAAGACGTGCAAAGGGTAGAAAGAAAATTTCAGCTTAATCCGGTAGGTCACAGTGATGTGACCTATTAGTTTCTTTAAAGGATTGTTTAAAGAAAATGATATTTACAGAATCACTGAGAAAAAATATACAATTTCAAAACGTATATAAAAATGGAAAATCCTACGGGGGCAAGCTTTTTGTTATGTATGTCCTAAAGAACGGCACGGAAGGAAATCGTATCGGTATCAGTGTAAGTAAAAAAGTCGGCAACAGTGTCATCAGACATCGCGTAAAGAGACTGGTGCTGGAAAATTACAGGCTACACGAAATAATGTTTAATAGTGGTTTAGACATTGTAGTCATTGCGCGACCGGGTGCTGCCACCGCATCGTTTGTCGAGGTGGAGAGAGCACTAATGTTTCTTGGGAGTCGTCTAAATATATTAAATGAAGATATATTATAGGAAGATTTCCGTGTTTGTTTAGCATTTTTATTATGGAAATGCTTAATTATGAAAAAAATACTAATCGCAGGAATCAGATTTTATCAAAGATATATTTCTCCATATAAAGGTGTGAAATGCCCTTATTTTCCGAGCTGTTCGGCATATGCTGTTGAAGCAATAAGTGTCCACGGGTCGGTTAAAGGTTCATGCCTTGCTATATGGAGAATTTTGCGTTGTAATCCTTTTTCTCATGGAGGGTATGATCCCGTTCCTGATAAAAAGATGAGGGGACACGGCAGATTTCTGCAAAATGGAGGCTAAATGAACTTCGGTATTATTTTAAGCCAGAATCAGACACCTATTTTTAAGTACATTGTATGGGTGCTCGGAAAAATCATGGAAGGTATCTTCTTTGTTCTTGATAAAGTAGGTATTCCAAATATCGGTCTGGCTATCATCATCTTTACTATTGTTGTTAACCTTTGCTTACTTCCTCTTACTTATAAGCAGCAAAAATTCTCCAAATTATCTCAAAAGATTAATCCCGAGATAAAAGCTATTCAGAAAAAGTATGAGGGTAAGAAAGATCAGGCATCACAGCTCGCTATGAACGGTGAGGTTCAGGAAGTATACGGTAAGTATGGTATTTCACCTACCGGTAGCTGTCTTTTCCTTATTATACAGATGCCTATTTTGTTTGCACTTTACAGAGTTATCTATCAGATGCCCGGATATGTTGCTAAAATCAAGGATGCATTTTATCCCCTTGTTGAAAATATAGCTAAATCCGATGCAGCTGTCGAACTTGTAAAGGGATTTAAAAATTCGGCAATGTTTGCAAAGCAGTTTGATAATGTTAAATTTACTCTTGAAAATACCATTATCGATTGCCTTAACAGAGCATCAACCGCTGATTTCCAGAGTATTAGCGATAATTTCTCCAATCTTTCGGGAGATGTTGAAGCTACTACAGCTCTTTTAACCAGATATAATAATTTCCTTGGTCTTAATATAGGAAACACTCCCTGGTTTACCATGAAGGATGCTTTTGCTAATGGAGCTATAATGCTCGGTATAGGAGCAATTCTTATTCCTCTTTTGGCAGGTGTTACCCAGTGGCTTAACGTAAAGCTTTCACCTCAGCCTCAGACAGATCCTAATGATCAGGGCGGAACAATGGCTTCATCCATGAAAATGATGAACTACTTTATGCCTCTTATGTCTGTTTGGTTTTGCTTTACTCTTCCTGCAGGTATGGGACTTTACTGGATTGCCAGTGCGGTTATCAGAGGAATCATCATGGTAGTTATGAATAAGCGTATTGATAAGATGGATTTCGATAAGCTTATTGCAAAGAATTCTACCAAGAATGCTAAAAAGATTGCTAAGCGTAAAGCTCAGCAGGAAAAGCTTGCTGCATATGCAAGTATGAATACCAAGAAAATAAGCAACAATGCCAACAGTTCCAAACCTGTTGATAACAGAACTCAGTATGAGAAGAGAACCAGTGATATTGCTCAGAAGGCTTCAAATGTTTCTTCTAAGGAATCACCTGCTTCATCAGGTTCTTCGGGCGGAATGATGGCAAAAGCGAATGCCGTTAAAAATTTTAACGAAAAAAACAATAAATAAGAGAGGTTTATGTAATGGAATATAAAGAGTTTTCAGGTAAAACAGTTAATGATGCTATTACTGAAGCCTGCCAGTCTCTTGGAATCACCAGTGACAGACTTATATATGAAGTAACAAGTGAAGGTTCTACCGGTTTCTTGGGTATAGGCTCTAAAAATGCTGTTATAAAGGCTGCTGTAAAAGAAGAGTCCATTACCGAAACTGCAAAAATATTTTTAAACGATGTATTTTCAGCTATGAATATGGAAGTTGTTATTACTGCTTCATTTGATGAGACTGAAAATAATCTTGATATCGATCTTGCAGGAGATGAGATGGGTGTTCTTATCGGTAAGAGAGGTGCTACTCTTGATTCTCTTCAGTATCTTGTATCTCTTGTTGTTAACAAAGGTCGCGAGGATTACATCAGAGTTAAGGTTGATACAGAGAATTATCGTGAGAGAAGAAAAGAAACTCTTGAAAATCTTGCCAAAAATGTTGCTTTTAAGGTTAAGAAGACAAGACGTTCTCTTTCACTTGAGCCTATGAATCCTTATGAGCGCAGAATTATACATGCTGCCCTTCAGAATGATAAATATGTTACTACTCACAGTGAAGGCGAAGAGCCTAACCGTAAGGTTGTCATCAGCTTAAAGGATGAAGCCAGAAACGGTTATTCGCGAAATAAGTATTGATAATTTGCCGGGGCGAATCATTTGATTCGCCCTATTTTTCTCTTTTGTTTATTGCGATAAAGTATTACTAATGTTAGACTTATTATTGTAAAAATTTTTACGGTTATGTGTTATGAAAGGAAGGGGAAATATGGCAGAATTTCAAAAATATGAAGATCCCGCTGCAAAGAAAACAAAAAAAGTTTTAAAAATTGTTGTTTTTGGTATCGTAGGTTTATTTGTTCTTATTAACATATTCAGATGTTTTTATTCTGTAAGTGAGCAGAGAAACGCCGTAGTTACTCAGTTTGGTAAGATTATGAAGGTAAATACTGCAGGTTTTTATTTTAAAGCTCCCTGGCAGAATGTAACTATGGTTGATATGACTACACACGGAACCGGTATCGGTTATGTGGTTTCTTCAACCGGACAAAATATTACAGATACAGATAACGGTATTATGATTACATCTGATTTCAATTTACTCAATATCGATTTTTACCTTGAGTATAGAGTTTCAGATCCTATTGCTTACCTTTATAATTCTGAAGAGCCTGAGAGTATACTTTCAAATATTGCTTTGGCTAATATCAGAACGGTTGTATCAAACTATACTGTTGATGAAGCTATGACTACAGGAAAGAGCCAGATTCAGGCTGAAGTTAAAGAGGCAATGATTGCTGAATTGACTCAGAGAAAAGTTGGTCTTACTGTTGTTAATATCACTATTCAGGATTCTGAGCCTCCTACAGGAGATATTATTGCTGCATTCAAGGCAGTCGAAACTGCTAAGCAGGGTGCTGATACCGCTATGAATAATGCTTATCAGTATCAGAATCAAAAAATTCCTGAGGCTGAGGCAAGTGCCGATGCTATTATCCAGAGTGCACAGGCTCAGAAAGCTTCACGTATAGCTGAGGCTGAAGGACAGGTTGCCAGATTTAATGAGATTTATTCAGAATATGAAAAATATCCTCTTATTACAAAGAAGCGTTTATTCTATGAGAAGATGGAAGAAATTCTTCCTACTTTAAAAGTTATCATAACCGATGGCAATACTGAAACAATGCTTCCTATAGACAGCTTTGTAAATAGTTCTGCTTCTAATAGTAACGGTGCTCTCACCGTTGGTCAGTAAGGGGGTGTTTATATGAAAAAAATATTTGGTACTCTTGCAATTGTTATAGGTGCTTTTATTTTAGGAATTATACTTTTTAATTCTACTTTTTATACTGTAGGTGTTAATGAATCAGCTCTTATTATAAGACTTGGTAAGATTTCAGGTATTGAGTCTAATCCCGGTATGCATTTCCACTCACCCTTTATAGAGTCTGTTACTAAGGTATATACCGGTGATGTTTTATATGATATTCCTGTTTCAGATGTTATTACTTCTGATAAAAAGTCTATGATTGCTGATAATTATGTTGTTTGGTCTGTAAATGATGCTACAAAGTATTATCAGACTCTCGGTGCTATAAGAGGTCGTGCAGAAGAGCGTATTGAAGCAGCAGTTTATAACGCAGCAAAAAATACTATTTCTTCCATGACTCAGGATGAAATTATTGCAGCAAGAGGCAACACACTTACTGAAATGATCACTTCTGCTAGTAACTCTGATATTTCACAGTATGGAATTATTATCGAACTTGCTGAGATTAAAGCTTTGGACCTTCCCGATGATAATAAGGAAGCTGTTTATGAACGTATGATTTCCGAGAGAAATAATATAGCTGCCGGTTATACTGCAAAGGGTGAATCTGATGCACAGAAAATCAGAAATGAAACCGATAAGCAGGTTTCCATTCTTACCGCTAATGCCGAGAAAGAAGCAGCTAAGCTTGTCGCTGAAGGTGAAGCAGAGTACATGAGAATTTTATCAGATGCATATAATGATGAAGGAAAAGCTCAATTCTACAATTTCCTTCGTGGTCTTGATTCACTTGCGGCACTTAGTGGCCAGAATAAGACTGTTATCCTTGATAAAAATTCAGAGTTTGCTAAAATTCTTTACGGCGAACAGTAATTTAAATATAATATAAAGCTAAGGATATCTTAAATTTATGTATAGTGATGATACCATAGCTGCTATTGCTACCGCTTTATCTGAATCCGGAATCGGAATTATCAGAGTAAGCGGTAGTATGGCCAAAGAAATTACGAATAAAATATTTGTAGGTCCCTCAGGTAAGAGAATTATAGATAAAATGCAAACCCATACCATTAAGTATGGATATGTTATTTCTCTTGACTCTACTGAGGATAGTTTTAGAGATAATATAATTGATGAATGTCTTGTATCTTACATGCAGGGACCTAAATCTTTTACAGGTGAGGACGTCGTGGAAATTAATTGCCACGGCGGTGTTTTTGTTGTAAAAAAAGTTTTGTCGGAAGTTTTGCGCGCCGGTGCCAGATTAGCCGATCCGGGCGAATTTTCCAAGAGAGCTTTTTTAAACGGTCGAATGGATCTTACAGAAGCAGAAGCTGTTATGGATATAATATCTTCCAAGAGCGATTCATCCTTAAAGGCTTCCATTAATCAGCTTTCGGGTAATATTTCAAAAAAGATAAAAGAACTTAGGGAAGATATTTTATATAATATTGCATTTATAGAGTCTGCTCTTGATGACCCTGAACATATTTCCCTTGATGGATATGATGAAAAAATAACCGGTCTATTAGAAAAATGGATTTATGAAATCGATAAGCTCATCAGATCTAACGATAGTGGTAAGTTTTTAAGAGAGGGTATTAATACCGTTCTTTTAGGAAAACCTAATGCCGGTAAATCTTCTGTTATGAATTTACTTTTAGGTCAAGATAGAGCAATCGTTACTGATATTGCAGGTACTACCAGAGATACCTTAGAGGAATATATAAAATTTGGGAATATCGGTTTAAATCTTGTCGATACCGCTGGTATCAGAGATACAGAAAATACTGTGGAACAAATTGGTGTCGACAGAGCCAGAAAAGCAGCTGAAAATGCTGACTTAATTATTTACGTGGTTGATTCAACCGATTTAAACAACAATATAACCAAAGGTTATATTGATTTAATGAATTCTTTTTCCAATAAAAAAGGTATTGTACTTTTAAATAAAGTTGACCTTGGCAAGAATTTTGAAAAGATAGATTTTCCTTATCCTGTTATAGAGTTTTCTACGGTTACCGGTGAAGGATTTGATATTTTAAAAGACACCATTACCGATATGTTTTATAAAGGACTTGGAAGTTCTTCAGATGAAATTGTTATTACAAATATTCGTCATAGAAATTTGCTTGAAGATTGTAAAAAGAGTTTAGTTAATGTTCAGCAGAGTGTTTCTATGGGAATGCAGGAAGATTTTTATTCTATTGATTTGATGGATGCTTATTCTTCTCTGGGTAAAATTATTGGTGAAGAAATCGAAGATGATCTTGCTACCGAGATTTTTTCTAAATTCTGTTTAGGTAAGTAAGATTTAATCTTATATCTTAAGATTTATGAAAGCTGAATTTAATCTTATATATTTCAAGATTTATGGTATTTGAATTTATCTTATATTTTATGATTTAAGAAGTAGAAATTTATTTTATATATTTTACGATTTAAGAAAGTGCTTATTTATGTCTGTTTCTGAAAAAAATAAACTAGTTGAATATTATGATGTTGCAGTTATCGGTGCAGGACATGCCGGTTGTGAAGCTGCGCTTGCTTGCAGTAGGTTAGGATTAAAGACCATTATCTTTACAGTAAGTGTAGACAGTATTGCACTTATGCCTTGTAATCCAAATATAGGTGGATCCTCTAAGGGTCATCTTGTCAGAGAAATCGATGCACTTGGCGGAGAGATGGGTAAAAATATTGATAAAACTTTTATCCAGTCTAAAATGCTTAATGTTTCCAAGGGACCTGCTGTACATTCACTCAGAGCTCAGGCCGATAAACAAAATTACTCTAAATCTATGAGAAATGTTTTAGAGAATGAACCTAATCTTACTATAAAGCAAGGTGAGGTTTGTGAGTTTGTTTGGGAAGATATTTCAAATGAAGATAATATTCAATATGATAAACAGAGCAAATCAAATTTGAATTATAACCAATTGAATAGTAAATCCAATAACGAACCATTGGTTAGTCAAGACTTGTTTTCTTATTATCGTAATGCTACAAAGAAAATTGTTGGGGTGCGTTCATATACAGGTGCTACCTATATGTGTAAAGCTGCTATTATTTGTAGTGGTACTTATCTTAATGCAAGATGTTTATGTGGTGAGGCTATTACATATACAGGTCCTAATGGATTGCAGGCCGCAACTCATTTATCTGAATCTATTAAAAATATGGGTATAGATTTACGTAGATTTAAAACCGGAACTCCTGCCCGTATGGATGGTAAGACAATTGACTATTCAAAATTATCTGAACAAAAAGGTGATGACAGAGTTATTCCTTTTTCCTTCTCTACAGATCCTGAGTCTGTTCAAAAAGAACAGTTTTCTTGTTGGCTCACTTATACCAATGAAGAAACTCATAAAATCATAAGAGCAAATTTGGATAGGTCTCCTATATATGCCGGAATTATTGAAGGAACAGGACCAAGGTATTGTCCCTCTATTGAAGATAAAGTTGTAAAGTTCTCCGATAAAGACAGACATCAGGTATTTCTTGAGCCTGAAGGTTTATATACTGATGAAGTTTATGTTGATGGAATGAGCAGTTCTCTTCCTGAAGATGTTCAGCAGGCTATGTATAGAACTGTGCCCGGATTGGAAAATTGTAAAATTGTTCGAAATGCTTATGCTATTGAATATGATTGCATTAACGCTAAGCAGTTATATAATTCTTTACAATTTAAATCTGTTAATGGACTTTTTGCTGCCGGACAGTTTAACGGATCGAGTGGTTATGAAGAAGCTGCAGCTCAGGGACTTATAGCCGGAATAAATGCTGCGATGTATATTTTAAATCGTGAGCCTCTGGTTTTAGATAGAAGTGAGAGTTATATAGGTGTTCTTATTGATGACCTTGTTACAAAGGACAATCGTGAGCCTTATCGTATGATGACATCCAAAGCTGAGTATAGATTATTACTCAGACAGGATAATGCAGATTTGCGTCTTAGAAAATATGGTTATCAAGTAGGACTTATATCTGAAGAAGATTATAAAAAGGTTTGTGAAAAAGAAACTTTGATTCTTTCAGAAATGGACAGATTAAAAAATACTTTTGTTGGTGCAAGCAAAGATGTTCTTTCTTATTTAGATAGTATTGGAAGTACTCCTTTAACTACCGGTGTTAGTCTGGCTGCATTACTTTGCAGACCTGAAGTAACTTATGAAAATATGGCAGTCATTGATAAAGACAGACCATCACTTCCTTCTTCAGTTACTGAACAGGTTGAGATTGAACTTAGATATGAAGGCTATATTGATAGACAGAAAAAACAAGTAGAGCATTTTAAAAAGATGGAATCACGAAAGATTCCTGTTGATCTTGATTATGATGATGTACCTTCTTTAAGAATTGAAGCTAGACAAAGACTTAAAGAATTTAAACCATTATCTATAGGTCAGGCTTCCAGATTATCCGGAGTTTCACCTGCTGATGTTTCTGTTTTGCTTGTATATCTTGAAAAAGGAAATAATAGATAATAATTTATTTGTTTCACATGAAACACGTATTTATCGTTAAAACTACATCTTGTAGTACCTTAAATATTGTTTCACGTGAAACATTTTTTATTAGAAATACATTATAAATACAAAATAATGTTTCACGTGAAACATTAAAACACTAAATATAGTATGGAAAATTGTGAAACATTTTATGTAAAACAAATTATAAAAACTGTGAAACATCAAGGAAAATGTGCAGAAATAACTAGATGTAGTAGCCGAAAGCATATCCGCATTCAGTCAAACAAACTTAATACTAGACTTTATAAATAAAATATACTATAGACTAGAAGAAATAAAAAATATAATACACATAAACAACAAGCAAAACAAGAAGCAAAACAACACATAATATAACATGCAATAGAATAAAATATACTGAAGAATAAATACTAAAGAATAATACTAAAGAATAAACTGTTGGAAAAGAACCTGCCAAAATAAAATACACAGTTCAGTATATAGGCAAAATCATATATAATTAAAGGTATCAGAGTAGGAATATAAAAGAAAAATAGAAATATAGAAATTAAATATAGAAATATAACATGGAGAAATAAATAAGAGAGATAAAGATAAAGAAAGATAAAGATAAAAAGAAAGAAGCCGGTATATATGAATAAAAATGATGAGGATAATATGTCAAATACAAATGAAGACCTTCTGACTATAAACGTACATATTATAAAAACACTCGAAGTAAAAAGTACTAAAGAAGTAAGAAGAATGATCTTGTTTGATGGATATGTTGATTGTCCAAATTTTCGAGGAAAGATTTTGCCGGGTGGAGTAGATACCCAGACAGAGTACCCGAATAAAAATTTGTATTTATCAGCCAGGTATATATTAGAAGGCAGAGATTTTTCCGGACGAAACTGTAGACTTTTTATAGAAAACAATGGAACAATTAATAGCAAAAAAAATTCATCGAATAATGTTCCGAATAATAATAGAGATAATACTATAAAAGATCAAAATAATATAAAAGATCAAAATATAGTAGAAATTCAAAACATAACAAAGAATGAAAATATAGAAGAAAACATAGAAGAAAACATAGTACCGACAATAATAACAGATAGCGAAGAACTGAAATTTCTAGAGGAAGAAAAACTAGTATCACATATAGAAGGAACTAAAGACGGAGTAATAATTCATATATTAAAAAAGGAGAATTAACAGTTACATCGTTAAACCAAAAGGAGAATTAACGAGTTACATCGTTAACAGAAGGAGGGAATATGAGTAACAAAATCAAGAAAGACAGTTCTGGAAATCCAAAACTATTTAATCTTATTTTTCCGGTATGGTTGTTAGTGTGGTTGCCTTCGCCTTTATGGATAGGAATAATACCCATAAACTATATAATCGACAGACTGGTATTTACCATAAGCGGAAAAATACAGAAAAAAGAACTTAAACAAAAGTTCTTCATGAAACACACATGGAAATTATTCTTGATAGGATTTGCGGCAGACTTTGTCGGAATGATAATGCTGCTTCTCCCTATGACAATTGAAAATTGGATTGAATCAAGAATAGACGGAGTAGTTGATTGGCTTGCAGAGATTAATTCTTCTTTGTCATATAACTGCTTTGACAATATTTTTGCTTTACTATATACATTATTGGCTATAGCAGTAGCCGGACTGCTAATTTATATATTTGATAAAAAGGTGATTATTAGCACAAAAGAATTTACAATACAACAGGCTAATAAAATTGCATTATTTATGGCTTTGTTTACAGCACCATATTTATATTTATTCCCCATTGAATACATATATTAAAATAGTACAGAAAAGACTAAAAATATAGAATAGAAAATAAACTTATAAGAGCTGAAGGAAATGTGACTGTAAGGTCGAAGATATAAGGTCAGAAAGGAAGAATAAAAGAGCACACTCGTTTTCCTGCCAAATCCTCATATCACGATGAACACCACAAAGCAGGTAACCGTTGGTTATCACGTCGTTTCCTATGCGAACGATTAAACAAGAAGAAATATTTAGGTTGCTAAGTGCGTTATAGAGTAAAGGAGTATTAGATTTAACGCTCTCAAGAGAACTTTCGCAAAAAATATCTTTATTTAAAATAACCGAAATGTCTTCAACTTCTGAGCAAACGCTTTCGTCTAATACAGCTTTTAAATTGTTATCATTATCGATAACATATAAATCCGTAATCTGTAATGAATCGGATAAAAATGGAAAGATAAGTGATAAACGTTCGCGAAGGGAAGCTCCTTTGTTAAAAATCTTTTTCATATTATACATATCTGTATAAATGTTGTGTTTAACCAGCTTTTTTATCTCCAGCTCTTTATGTTTATCTTCAACATAAATAACATAACAATTACGCCCTTTACTCTTTCCAAGATAAAGCGTCTTATCAATGAGCGCAAATAAATCATTATAATTATCTGCATCATTTGGAAATGTAGCACAACCGATAGTGCCGGTAATATAAACAAATCCATCTTCAATCGGAATATTATGTCTAAGGATATTGTGATCTGAATAAAGAGAAGTAAAGTATTTTTGTTTATCCTGATAATCAAGATCTTTTAGATTAATAATCAGGATCTCATCACCACCGAATCTTCCGATAAGACCGTATCCATCTGTAAAAGAAGCGAGCGAAGCGGTGACAGCTTTAAGAGTCAGATCACCTACAGAGTGACCATGGCTGTCATTAATAAATTTAAAATTATCCAAATCCAAAATTGCAAAAGTAAAAGGTGTTCCTGAAGAAATAAGAGAATGAACGAAAGATAACGCATAGCCGCGCGAAAGTACACCGGTCAAAGGATCGAGTATTTCATCCAAGCCGGTTTCATCTAAAAGTTTATCAAAAAATGGATATTTACGAAGTGTTTCGACAGTGTAAAGATTGTGAAGGCCCTCATATTTGGTCTGCCTTTTAAGAACATCTGTAACATCAACAAAGCTACCGACAAGACCTACTATCCGGTCGCCATCATAAAGAGGTCTTTTAGAAGCAATAATATCTCTTTCTTCACCACGAATAATACATTTACCGGGAACTTTATAAGTAGAATGACCGGACAAAACATTTAATTCGTCTTGTCTATAGGGCTCTGGATCGGTATGCCAACCCATATCTTCATCAGTTTTTCCTATTAAAATATTAGCTGATTCGAATCCGTAGAAATCCAGAAATGCCTGGTTTACACCGAGAAAGCGTCTGTCTATATCTTTCCAAAAAACGCAATCCTGAGATGTATTTATGATACTATCAAAAAGTTCAACTGTCATTTTCATATAATCAGTCCTTATAAACATAAAAACATTGATAATTTATGAAAAACAAAGATGCCGAAAATTAGGATTAGTTAAATACTGAAATCAGAGATATTTTCAAATTTAATATACAATATTTAAGCGTATACTTCAAATAAATAATTTGACCTGCCCGCATAAAAGAAAAAGATTAAATTGATAGCAATAAAATAACCAATAATTGATAAATAAGGGGAAGATAATGATATTTCAAAAAACGGTTTAAGTGGTATATTTTAATCGTCAGAAATTAATAAATGTGAAAATCAAAAAGGCATAAAAACCGTAATATAAAAAATACTAACAGTAATATAAAAAAGAAAAAAACAGAAATAAAAAGCTGACATAGGGGGTATAAAATGAGACTGGGTACATCATCACCATTAAATCACAAAAATCCAAAAGAATGGGCAGAAAACCAAATAAAACTTGGCTGCAGAGCAGTAAATTTTCCTTTAAATTCCGGAGATCCCGAAGAGAAAATAATTGAATATAAAAAAGAAGCGGAAAATCATGACCTTATGATAGCTGAAGTAGGAATATGGAGGAATGCTTTAGCTTCAGATGCGCGGGAGAGAAAGAAAAATATGGATTACTGCGTGGAGCAACTTCGCTTAGCAGATTTTCTCGGGGCAAGATGTGCGGTAAATGTCGCCGGAGCTTTCGGGCCGGTGTGGGACGGGCATTATAGAGAAAACTTTACGGAAAATGCCTGGAAAGAAACTGTAAAAATGGTAAGGGAGATAATAGACAGGGCAAATATTAAAAACACCTATTTCACATTAGAACCAATGCCTTGGATGATACCGACCGGGCCGAAAGAGTACCTAAAGCTGATTGATATGGTTGAAAGAGACAGATTTGCTGTTCATATGGATATTATAAATATGACCAATTCTGCTGACAGATATTTCAATCCCGAAGAATTTGTAGATGAAGTAGCAGATTTATTGGGAGATAAGATTAGAAGCTGTCATATAAAAGATGTTCACTTAGGTGATAATTATACTTTTCAATTAATGGAGTGTGCTCCGGGATGCGGAGAATTTCCACTTAGATATTACGCAGAAAAAATGAGCAAGATAGACCCGGAAATGCCGATAATCTTAGAACACCTAAACACAGACGAAGAATACATAAAGTATATGGGATACTTGAAGGAGGTATTAAATGGAGTACAGTAGAGTTTCTGACGCAAACGTCATAACCGCGCAATACATGGATTCAATTCTTATTCAGCAAAGTATAATAGATTCCGTGGTAGCTAATACTGAAATAGAATTTTTCGGAGAGAAATTTTCTTCTCCGGTTATGACACCAGCATTTTCTCATCTTGGAAATTATAACGGAAGAGAATTGACCGGACTTGAGGAGTATTCCATAGCTGCGAAAAATGCAAACATCCTGAATTTTTGCGGAATGATGGAAAATGATACCTTCAAAAAAATAGCAGCAACCGGAGCAAAAACTGTAAGAATAGTAAAACCTTACGCTGATAACGGAAAGGTACGCGACCAAATGGAATTTGCAAAAGAATGCGGAGCCATAGGAATAGGAATGGACATCGACCATATTTTTGGTGAAGGTGGCGTGGATATATGTGTCGGAGAAAAGATGGCGCCCCAAACAACAGATATGTTAAAATCTTATGTGGACACATATAAGTTGCCTTTTGTTGTAAAAGGAGTATTAAGTGCCGAGGAGGCAAAAAAATGTGCTGAGATTGGTGCAAAAGCAATAATAGTCAGCCATCACCACGGACGAATGCCCTACGCGGTTCCTCCCATGATGGTTTTGCCTGAAATAAGGGATGCTCTGAAAGATACAGACGTAAAAATCATAGTAGACTGCGGAATAGAAAGCGGCGCAGACGTATATAAAGCGCTTGCTTTAGGCGCAGATGCCGCAGCTGTCGGCAGATCGATGATGCCTTCACTTGAAAAAGAGGGAGTTTCCGGAGTAGAAAAATTTATAGAAAAAGTGCGCTGCGATCTTAGATTTATCATGAGCAATACAGGATTTTCAAAAGTATCAGATATTGATGATTCGATGCTCTGGTTTATGTGAAAAGAAATCTTTTTGTTTATGAAAAATAGAAGAAAATATTAATCTATATTAGAGAAATATTTTTTTGATTTATACAAAAATAGAGGAAGAAAATGGAAATTTACGAAGCAAAAGTATTAGATAACAAGAAATATGTATTGGGTGAGGGCCCCTTTTATGATCCCAGGACAAAAGTACTTTCATGGGTGGATATTGAAGATAAAAAGGTTTATTTTGCGGATTATGAAAATGAATCTATGTATAATATCAGATTCATCGATATAAATGAGCGTGTTGGGGCTCTCGTTCCGACAAAAAATCCGGGAGAATACTTAGCCTGCGCCACGCTGGGGCTCTATCTTGTAAAAGTAAATTCAGCCAGGAAAATTTCGGTAAAAGAAAGTTCTGAAAAAGAAAGATCTGAAAAAGAAAGTTCTGTAGAAGAAAGATCTGTAGAAGAAAGTTCTGAAAAAGAAGCTTCTGAAGCGAAAAAATTTTACATGTCCACAACAAGTATCTACGAACCTTATCAGAGATCCAACGATGCCAAGGCGGATGCTCAGGGCAGACTTTACTTAGGATCTATAGTTTTTGATAAAAGCTATGAGAAAAAAGGTAATCTCTATATTGTGGAAGACAAAAATGTAAAGATTGTACAGAAAGATACTAAACTTGCAAATGGACTTGCATGGAGCGGAGACAAAAAAAGATTTTTCTTTGCAGATTCTGTGGATAAGACAGTCTACGCATACGATTACGATGAGAAAACCGGAGAGCTCAAAAACAGAAAGCCCTTATTTAAACCTGAGGTGGGAATACCCGACGGAATGTGCATAGATTCAGAAGATAACCTTTGGGTAGCAATCTGGGGAGGAAGGTGCGTTGAAAAAAGAAGCACCGTAACCGGAGAACTGCTGGGTAAAGTAAATGTTGATGCTGAAAAGGTATCGTGCACATGTTTTGCGGGCGATAAATTTGATAAGCTTATAATATCAACATCAGGGGAAAACTGTGAAGGCGAACATGACGGAAAGTTCTTTATTTGTGATGTAAATATTACAGGACCTGCGCCGGATTATTTTACTGTTTAAATTGAATTATCATCCTATAAAAGATATACTATAAAACAAAGCAATTCAAACAGAGCAATTCAAATAGAGCAATTCAAATAAAGCAATTTAAATAAAGCAATTTAAACGAAGCAATTCAAACAAAGGTGAGAGAGCTATGAACATAAACGAGATTGCGTATATGTATAATTCGGCATTAAATAATACAGCTTTGGGTGCGACAGAATCTGCTACTTATGAAAAGCAGATAGCTGCAGCAAAGGAAGCACTTGAAAAAGCCGGAGTCAGTGGATTTTCCGGATCGCTTGAGGAAGAAGTTTCCAAACTTACCGATGAAGAAAGCAAAAGAGCCACAGAGTTCAAAGCACTTGCATCTGCGCTGGACCATTCAGTGTTAGGTGATATGGTCGAAGGGGCGACGGAAAAAGACCTTGCATTAATGAGCGAAGAAATGCTTGGTACTTCAAAGGGAAGAGAAGTATTATCAAAGCTTATGGAGGGACATTTTAACAATATGGTACTTGGGGGAAAAGATGACCACGACAACGATAATGAGAACTCACTGACATCTATAGATAACAGTCTTAACCCGATCATAGAAGGAACCTCATGAGAAATAAAAAAGAAATAAAAGAAGTAAGTTATACAAATTACGAAGAATTCCAAATTGAAAACAGAAAAAAGATAAATTTAAGATTAAATACGGTGCTATGGTTTTCGGCTTTGACAGGCCCGGCCATAGCTTTTGGAGTTTTAATAGGAATATTCCCGCAGGTTAACTATATAACATGTGTAGGAATATCCGTTTATATGTTGATTTTGGCCGGAGTCCATCTTTTTATGGTTAAAAAATGGCCGGAAAGCACGGTCAACAGCTTTTTAGCACTCCTTGCGCTGGACGTATTGCTGGTAGGAATGTCTTATAACCATGTATATATAAATATCACATGGTTTTTGGTTCCGTTACTCAGTCTTTTATTTGTAGATAAAAGTGTCTATGTATTTTCACTAATTTCAAATTATATTCTGATGGTGGTTTCCACATGGCTTATTTCACCATACGGGGATCAGCTTAGACTTGACTATGATGTTCCGATGCAGTATTTTGCGAACTATATCGGAGGATATACCATTGAAACCGTAATCATGCTCTTTGCCGGATCGTATTTGGGAAAAACCGGTGCAGGATATTTTAAAGAGCTGATAAATAAATACAAAGAGATAAAGGACAGAGAAGAAAAACTTAAAGAGCAGGTTGATATTCTCGAATCCATGGCGGGAATATACAGTAATGTAAATCTCTTGGATTTTGACAAAATGACGGAAGTGTCACTTAGAAGCAGCGGGTTTAAACAAACTCCGATGGATCTAAGTAAGCAGACCCATACTGTTATGAATAACCGCATAATGGAAAGTGTGGTCACCGATCAGTTAAAAGATTTCAAAGAATTTACCAACATTACCACTCTTCAAAAAAGACTTACAAACAAAAAATCCATATACGGGGAGTTTATAAGTATAGTGACCGGTTGGTTCAGAGCGCAGTATATCACTGTTGATACCGACAGAAACGGTGTTCCGAACAAAGTAATCTACACAATACAAAACATTGACAACGAAAAAAGAAAAGAGGAACAGCTTATACGTATATCTCTTACGGATGAGCTGACCAGGCTTTATAACAGAAGGTGCTACGAAGAGGATTGCGAAAAAATACGTCAGAAAAAAATGGATGAGGACTTCGTTCTTCTTTCAATAGATGTAAACGGATTAAAGATCACAAACGATACCAAAGGTCATGCTGCCGGAGATGAATTGATAAAAGCAAGCGCAGACTGTATACTGTCCTCCATAGGAGCGATAGGAAAAGCATATCGTGTGGGTGGAGATGAGTTTTTGGCAATCATCCACAGCGATGATCCCGAAAAAATAGTAAATGAGATAAGAGAAAAAACACTTAATCGCAAGGGTAAATATGTCGACAGCGTATCGCTATCCATTGGTTACGCGAGACATATAGACAATAAAGAGCTTTCAGTTGACGAACTTGAAAAAATAGCAGACGCCAACATGTACAAAGAAAAAGAAAAGTATTACGAAAAGCAAGGTCTGCCAAGAAGAATATATTAAACTGTACGGTTTAAATATATATAATTATTTAAATAGTAATTATTTATAATAATTTATAATATATATAGTATAATCATTGTTTTAGAAAGAGGAGAGAGAAAAGATGATTAAAAAAAATGTAAAAATACCGGCTATTATAGCACTGAGCATTCAGGGCGCAAATGTATTTGTGTCACTGCTTATTGTATTTTTGCAGGATTTGTTGAAGGGACCTTTTAATTATCCAAATGCTTTGAAAGGAATAAAAGTATTTCCGCCGAGTGTTATAAATTCAATAATAACACTTATACTTTACGCAATCTTTTTTTATGTAATTAATAATTACAGCGGAGACAGAAGAAGGGGAATCGGCATTGCATTCTTTTCAATCGCTGTAGGAATAAGCGTGATAACTTTTCCGATTACCACTTTAGTGCAATACACTTATGCAACTTTTATGGGTAGTGAATATTTGGCGGCTGTGAGTATTCTTACATCAAATATTTCATTATATACATTTGTTTTATCTGCCTCAGCAGCGCCTTTTTACTTCATTGCGGTAGGAAGATACGGAATCAGTAAGAAAGAAGACTAGACATGAACGGCATAAAGATTAGAAATGTTACCCCGGAGGACGCCGGAGAACTGGTTAAGATATATGATTATTATGTAGCAAATACCGCAATTTCATTTGAGTATGTAACACCCTCGGTAGAGGAATTCAGAGAGAGAATTATAAATATTACCAAAACACATCCTTATATTTGTGCAGTGAAGGATGGAAAGATATTAGGTTACGCCTACGCATCAAAATTTCATCCCAGAGAAGCTTATAAGCACTGCGCGGAGACAACGATATACCTGGATGTAAACGAAAAAAAGCGCGGGTTGGGCAGACTCTTGTACGAGGAATTGGAAAATAGACTAAAAGAGATAGGAATCATTAATCTCTATGCATGTATCGCTTATCCTACAAATACAGAAGAAAGGGATGAGCATTTAGATACAAACAGCCCTGATTTTCATGCTCATATGGGGTATGTGAAAAACGGGGAGTTCCATAAATGCGGATATAAGTTTAACCGTTGGTATGATATGATATGGATGGAAAAATTCATAGGCACACACGATTAGAGATTTTAAGGGAGGAGAAAATGAGGAAAAATTTAATAAAAAAAGGCAGTCTGGCTGTGGCGATTACAGTTGCTGCAATTCTGAGCTTTTCAGGTTGTTCTCCTGCAAGCAAAGAAGGCGGCCCTATCAATAAACCGGGCACTGAGGAAGCCGGAAATGCCTCGGGCGATACATATGGAGCAGAAAATGCGGAAGGTGAAACAGCGGGGGATGAAAACACCGGAGAAAGTAATACCGGAAACGATAATTCCGAAAACGGTGCCGGCGGAGAGAATGGGGAAAGCATAACCAACGGTGAGTATGCGGGTACGGGTGAAATTAGGGTAAATACGACAGAAGATTTTCTGAACGCTATTGCCCCAAACGCGCATATAATCATAGAGCCCGGTTATTACAATATGACAGATTATCTTTCCGGATATAGCACCAATGAAAGTAGAAACAACTGGAATAATGCTCATGAATATGTAAAGATCCGTGATGAATTTGACGGAGTCGAAGTGGTTATTCAAAAAGCATCGGGGCTTATAATAGAGGGTGGATCGGACAACTATAGCGATACAGAAATAGTTATTGATCCCAGGTATTCTGCAATACTGTATTTTATCGGAAGCGAAGATATATCAATCTCTAATGTCACTATGGGCCATACAGATAGGGGTAACTGTATCGGTGATGTACTGGATTTTGAATACTGCAAAAATATAACCATCGGCAATGTTGATTTATATGGATGCGGTGTATACGGTATAGGTTGTGATACAGAGACTTCAAATTTACATGTTACTGATTCGATGATAAGAGATTGTGAATACGGACCTTTTAACATAAGGAATCCTCATGGCGATTTCATATTTGATAATTGTACCTTCACAGGATCCGATGGGGGAGGATACTTTGAAGCAAACGGTAACTCTAATCTGATATTTAATAATTGTGAATTTGGTATAGAAGAAGCTAACGTATGGTATTTTGATGAAAACGCAGAAAAGAATAACTGCGTATTTGCAACGCCGACGGAATATCCGGAGTACGGTTACGACAATTAGGGGGTAATATTTATATGGGGCACGAACTTTCGAAAGAGGAGAAAATCAGACTCTTTAACGGGGACGGAAGTTGGAGAACTTATGATGCGGAGGGGAAAATTCCGTCGTTTGTAATGAGCGACGGACCGCACGGGCTTAGAAAGCAGGATGAGGAAAACTATTCTGATTTGAACAAGAGCAGAGTAGCGACCTGCTTTCCCACTGCCAGCGCCATAGCCTGCAGTTTTGACAGAGAGCTTGTCTATAAACTGGGTTATTCCATCGGACTCGAAGCACAAGAACAGAACGTTGATGTTGTGCTGGGACCCGGTGTCAATATTAAACGCTCGCCTTTATGCGGTAGAAATTTTGAGTATTATTCCGAAGATCCATTTCTTGCGGGATCGCTTTCTGCGGAATTCATTAAGGGCATGCAAAGCCTTGGAATAGGTACTTCTATAAAACATTTTGCGTGCAATAATCAGGAAACTCGTCGTCAAACATCCAATTCAATAGTATCGGAAAAAACTCTCTCAGAGATTTATCTGAGAGCTTTTGAGATTGCTGTAAAAAAGGCAAAACCCGCGACAGTAATGGCATCTTACAATAAAATTAACGGTGAATATGCAGCATCCAGCGAATTTTTATTGACCGAAATACTCAGAAAAAAGTGGGGCTACGAAGGGGTTGTTGTTTCGGATTGGGGAGCATGCATAGATGCGCCTAAATGCCTGAAGGCCGGTATGGATTTAGCTATGCCTGACTCTCTCGGATATATCGGAAAGCAAATAGAGAAAGTGTACGACGAGGATGAGATCGTCAGAGAAAAACTTGAAGAATCAAATGAAAGAATAATAAACACCGCTCTTAAGTGGAAAGCTAAAAATACCGGTGATAACAATTCTTCCACAAAAGAAAATGCAGCTTTATTCAAAAAAAATAACATCAAAAAGCTAAACCACCTTACTGCAGTTCAGATGGCTTGTGAATGCGCGGTTTTATTAAAAAACGATGGAATACTTCCGCTTAAGGAAAAAAGGCCGGTCACAGTTATAGGAAAACTGTCTGAGGTGATGAAATTCCAGGGTGGCGGTTCAAGCCATATTACCACAGAGAATTATCCGTCTGCACTAGAGTGTATTAAAGAAAAAGGGTATGAAACCGAATATGCAGAAGGATATCCGTTGGTTAGAAAGGCAAAAAATATAAAAGCTCTTAAAGAGGAAGCAATACAACTGGTAAAAAAGTCTGTGGAAGAAAAAAGACCTGTTATATATTTTTGCGGCTTAACGGAAGATTATGAAGGTGAGGGATTCGACAGAACCACTCTGGCACTGCCCAAAGAGCAAACGGATCTTTTGGATGAAATGATAGCGCTCGGTGCGGAAGTAATCGTTGTCACTTTTTCAGGGGCTCCGATAGATCTGTATTTTGAAGATGATGTTAAAGCTATTCTTCATATGTATTTATGCGGTGAAGGGTGCGGTGAAGCAACTGCAAAGCTGCTTGCGGGATGTGTAAATCCGTCCGGAAAACTTGCAGAGACGTTCCCATATTCAATAGAGGATACACCGGCTTTTGAGAATTTTGGAAAGCAGGATGACAATGTGGAATACAAAGAAGGATGCTTTGTGGGATACAGGCATTACGAGGGTAAAAATATCCCCGTGCGATTTGAATTCGGACATGGCTTAAGTTACACACAGTTTGAATACAAGGACTATTCTGTTGATATTCATAGCGGAAAAGTAAAAGTAAAAATTGAAAATACCGGTGACGCGGCCGGCGCCGAGACTGCTATGGTATTTATTCAAAAAGAGGGCGGATACTATCCTGAACTACGCGGATTCGAAAAGGTTTATCTAGAGCCCGGAGAAAGTGAAGCTTTAGAGATAGCACTGGATGACAACTCGTTTAAAGAGTATGACTTAATTAGCCACAGCTTTAAGATCGTTCCGGGAAATTACAAAATAATGATAGGACGCTCTGTGAAAAATACAGAGTACACTGTTGAAGTAACCGTGGATGAGGATTTTAGATTTTGCAAAGAAATAAAATCTGAAGAAGGAACGGTAATAGCGCATAATTACGGCGCTTTAATAGACCATACAGATTATGTGCCCGATGAAGAATTATATAAAGAATTCTTTGCTAACCAAAGGGTAGTTCCTCACACCAAAGGTAATTACACCCTTGCTGACAATATGGGTGACATGGCAAAAGACAGTTTAAGAGTAAGAATGCTTTTAGGGATTTTGGAAAAAGGAATCCTCTTAACATCCAAGGGTAAAAGTAAGGATGATCCGTCAATAAAAATAATATTCAGCGCTTTAAGAGAAAATCCTTTGGAAAGCCTTATCAGTACAGGCGGTGGTCTAATAAAAGAGAGTTTCGTAAGGAAGCTTGTAAATATGGCAAATCACTAATGTCAGAACGCAAAAGGTACAAGCAAATCACTGATGTTTGATGGGAGAAGGTTTATGGGAAAAAGTACAAATAAGCTGGATTCAAGGACTAAATGGACTTATTCGATAGGAGCGACAGGCCGCGATGCTGCATATGCACTCGTCAGTATGTATCTGATGACATATATTCAGTACACTATGAAACTGACTGTTGCACAGTTTGGAGTAATATCCGCCGTCATTGTGGTTTGCCTTGTGTGGGATGCAATCAACGATCCCCTAATGGGAATAATAATCGAAAACAGTCATTTTAAATTCGGAAAATACAAACCATGGATACTTATGGGTGCAATACTTAATGCTATCGTTATAATAGCGCTGTTTACAATAAGACCGCAGGGCTGGGGATTTGTAGCATTTTTTGCAGTGAGCTATCTTCTCTGGGGAATGACGTATACCATGAACGACATAGCTTATTGGGGAATGCTCCCTTCTCTAACAAGCGATGCCGGGGAAAGAAATATATTGGTTACGCTAATGAGTATATTCATCTGTATCGGACAGTTTAGCGTAGCAGGTGTGGTACCGACTATAATTGCCGGAAATGCTATTAACGCATACAGGATTACAGCCCTTGTGGTGGCGCTGGGATTTATTATGTTTCAAACCATTACAGTAATTGGGGTAAAAGAAAGAGAACATGCTTCTGAGGATAACACGGAAACGCTTTCTCTAAAAGATATGTTTAAGATATTTGCCAGAAACGATCAGCTAATTCCTGCAGGCATTGCATCTCTTTTATTTAATATAGGTACAAATCTGTTGCTGATGTTTGGAATGAATTTCTTCTATTTTGAATTCGGTTATTCCGAAGGAGGAAATCTGGTTTTTCTGTTTACTGTGATGTACGGCCTGGGAACACTTCTTTCGCAAATAGTTTTTCCTTTTTTGACAAAAAAACTAAACAGAAAAAATCTTCTTATGGTAATAACTATAGTCATAACCGTTGGATATTTAGCTCTTTTGTCTGTTGGATATGTATTGCCTAAAAATAAAATAGTAATTAATATAATCGGATTTGTGATTTTCTTTTGTCAGGGCCTGTTTAACCTGACACTTTTGGTTATGCTTAACAACACAATAGAATATGATGAGTATAAGTTTAACGAAAGGCATGACTCTATAATATCAACAGTCAGGTCATTTTCTGCAAAACTTTCCGGAGCTTTAAACCAGGGAATTGTAAATCTGGTTTTAATAGTAAGCGGAATATATGCAATAAGTCAAAATATATCAGCGCTGGAGGTTAAAGCGGGAACAGGAGAACTGTCTGCAGAAACGGTTTTGTATCAGGCTGACGCATACATATTAACAGCAACTCCAACGCAGCTATTTGTTTTGAGGCTCGGTATAACTCTTATACCTATGATTGCTCTTGTCACTGCGTCGTTAATTTTAAGGAAGAAATATATTATTGACGAAAAAGAGTACGACAGGATCTGCGAAGCGATCAAAGCAAGAAATTAATATTCGACTTTGAAAATATTAGATTTTAGCAGAATGTCATAGAATTTTTAAAATTGAGAGTATACTTTTTGTTAAAATGGTCGATTGTATTTTAATATACAATATGTATACTTGTATACAAACAAAGGCGTTTTGAAGCACAGATTGTGTCTCAAAACGTTTTTTGTTTTTAAACTATATAAAAACCTCTCCATTGAAACAAGGGCGTTTCGGATTAAAATCCGGGCGCCCTTTGTTTAAATCCATAGAAAGGCAAAAAAGTTTATGGCAATGATAAAACTTGAAAATGTTAATAAATATTTTGGTGATTTACATGTTTTGAAAAACGTGAATTTAGAGGTGAAAGAAGGAGAAAAGCTTGTAATAATCGGTCCTTCCGGCTCGGGTAAATCCACCACGGTACGTTGTATGAACTATTTGGAGACGCCTTCAAGCGGACATGTATATATAAACGGACATCTCCTTACAGCCGCCAACAAAACCAGGGTTATTCGCGAAAATGCCTCTATGGTATTCCAGCAATTTAATCTCTATCCGCATATGACGGTACTCAAAAATTTAACTTTAGCGCCCACAAAGCTTCATCATAAATCAAAAAAGGAAGCGGAGGAGCTGGCATATCACTACTTAGAAGTTGTCGGTCTAAAGGATAAAGCACATGTCTATCCATCGACATTATCGGGCGGGCAGCAGCAAAGAATTGCCATAGCCCGTGCGCTATGTTGCGAGAGCAGGATTATTTTATTTGATGAGCCGACTTCTGCACTGGATCCTGAGACTATACAGGAAGTGTTGGACGTAATGATAAAGCTGGCCAAAGAAAATATCACCATGGTAGTTGTCACTCATGAAATGGGTTTTGCAAGACAGGTTGCCGACAGAATCGTATTTATGGCAGACGGTGAGATCATAGAAGAGGGTACACCGGATCACTTTTTTAATAACCCCGAAAGCGATAGAGTAAGACAGTTTTTGGGTAAAATAATCAGATAACAGGAGGATTTATTATGAAAAATAAGATCGTATCAATTTTAATGGCAGGTTTACTCGGAACCATGCTGATCGGCTGCGGAGAAAAGACACCGGTCTCTGAGGTACAAGATACTACAGAGGAAACCATTGTTTCAGATGAGACTTCGGCTTCCGAAGTAACCGAAGAAGCTGCAGAAGAAGCTGCAGCGACAGAGGAGGTGGCTGAAGATGTACAGGCCGTTATTGACAGAGGGGTTTTGAGAGTAGGTGTTAAAAACGCAGTTATCGGATTTGGCTATGAAGATCCTTTGACAGGGGATTACAGCGGACTTGAGATTGAAATTGCAAAAGCATTAGCGGAAAAGCTTGGTGTGGATATAGAGTTTACCGCTGTTACAGCAGCTACAAGAACTGAGCTTTTGGATTCCGGTGATATCGATTGTGTACTTGCAACATTTACAATCACCGAAGAAAGAAAGCAGAGCTGGGATTTCTCAACTCCTTATTACACTGACTATGTAAGCGTGCTTGTAGAAGATGCGTCCGGTATTACAGGCCTTGCGGATCTTGCCGATAAGACCGTAGGTGTTTCATCAGGTTCCACTTCTGCTAAATCACTTGTGTCAGCAATGATCGAGGCGGGGGTTATAAGCGGCGATGGCTTTGATGCGGATTCATTCGATCCCGCAACATGGACCGAGGGAGTTAAGTTCCAGCAGTATGATGATTATCCTACCATCTCAACCGCACTCAGCGCAGGTGAAGTTGATGCCTTCTGCGTAGATAAGTCCATCCTTGCCATCTACAAAACTGAAGGAAGATCATACATCGATGCCGAATTTGCACCTCAGGAGTATGGCGTTGCAACCAGAAAAGATTCCGGCATGTCAGCTGTTGCAGAGGAGCTTGTAACCGGTCTTATGGAAGATGGAACCATTGCCGGCCTTATCACCGAAAACGGACTTGACTGATAATTAGAATGACTTAAAACTTTTGGAGGAGCGGTATGTCTGGATTACTTTCAGCTAGAGCCTGGAATAAAATATGGGTTTACAGAGGGACCTTTATATTGGGCCTTGGAAATACTTTAAAGACCGCAGCAATTGCGCTTTTACTGGCACTTTTTCTGGGGATAGTATTTGGCCTTATGGCTACAAGCAATAAAAAGATCCTAAAGACCATCAGCAGGGTCTATGTTGAGGTGATTCAGAATACGCCCATCCTTTTACAGATGTGTTTTTTGTATTATGCACTGGCATTTTCCGGTCACAGCCCGGGAATCATTATCACCGGTATTTTGGCACTCGGTATCTACACCGGCGCATATATGGCTGAAGTAATAAGGGCCGGAATTGAGGCGGTACCCAGGGGACAGTTTGAGGCGGCCGGAGCCCAGGGATTTTCATATATTTCGATGATGTTTTATATAATAATTCCCCAGAGCATAAAAGTTATACTGCCGCCGATGACAAATACTATAGTAAACATGATAAAGAATACCTCATGTTTATATATTGTTGGTGGCGCAGATCTTTTGTCGCTGACATACAGTTTTGTAACCGGAGAGAATACAGGCGGGTCATATGCACCTGCATATATAGTGTGCGGTGTAATATTCTTTATTATTTGTTTTCCTCTTTCTACCATTGCTTCAACTTGGGAGAATACGCTTAAAAAGAGGGAGAGAAGGTCGGTTCTTAATAAGGTCTGATGGAGGAAATGCATGAGTACTTTAGGTGGAAGTTTATCAATGCTGGCTAATCCGGCAATCATAAAGTTCATATTAAACGGCGTTCTCTTTACTATCATAATTTCGGTCATATCTGTTTTTTTCAGTGTGATAATAGGGACGGTTTTGGCGCTGATGCGTAATTATTGTGACAAGAAAAAACTTTTGCCGATAAAAATGTTTTCAGTGACATACATAGAAATGTTCAGAAACACTCCTTTGCTATTTTGGATATTTATCTGTGTTGTGTTTTGCCCCTGTCCGAAATTTATAGATCAGGCTATGTTTGGGCTTTCTTCGGTAAATAATAAGCTGATGTTCAAGGCTGCGGTGGCGCTTATTCTGTACACCTCCGGCGTAATTGCGGAGATAGTAAGGGGAGGTTTGAACTCGGTAGCGAAGGGTCAGATAGAGGCGGGCCGTTCTCAAGGCTTTAATATGGTTCAGATAATGTGGCTTATCGTTTTGCCTCAGTGCTTTAAAGCAATTATACCCACTCTATTAAGCCAGATAATCACCACGATAAAGGATAGCTCGTTTTTGGCAAACGTTGCGGTCATAGAACTGATGGCCAGAACAAAGCAGATACTTTCTGCGGCCAACAGATACAACGGGCTGAACTCCATCAATGTTTCCGATGTATTTGTTTTGTTCGGAATGGCAGCAGCAATATATTTTATAATCAACTTTACGATATCTATGACAGTAAGAAAATTGCAGGGCAAAAGGAAGGTAAATTATGGAAAAGTACGTAATAACAATTTCCAGACAGTTCGGAGCGATGGGTAGGACTATTGCTCAGAAAATGTCACAGGTTATGGGTATCGAATTCTATGACAGAGACATTGTTGAAGAGACGGCTAAAAGGATGAATCTGCCGGTTTCGGAGATAAGCGACGAGGAGGAGAGATTCGGTGGCTTTTTTGCGGAGAGAAGATATCCTCTCGGCATGGGACCGGCCAGTCTGCAGCAAGAAATTTTTCAGATTCAATCCAATATCATTCATGATCTCGCTCTAAAAGAATCCTGCATTATTGTCGGAAGGTGCTCCGATTATTGTTTAAAGGATGTGGACAGAGTATTAAATGTATTTGTTTATGCATCCGAAAAGCAGAGAATGGATAATTGCGTAGGCAAGCTCGGGATGGATGAAAAAACTGCAAAAAGAATGATAAAAGACGTAGATAAGGCCAGAGAGAGTTACAGAAATAAGTATTGTCCCGGGATTACCGGTGTTTTTGACAACAGAGATATCTGCATAGATTCCGGTAAGTTCGGAATCGACGGAACGGTTGAGATTCTTTGTGATATAGTGCGTAAAAGGTTTGATGTATGAACCGCAGAGAATATAAAAAGATAAATATACCGCATATAGGTATGCGTATAATAAAGTCTGCTTTTGGAGTTCTTCTGTGTTTTGCCGTTTACTTTTTGAGGGGCAGGCAGGGAACTCCTTTTTATTCTGCGCTTGCTGTATTGTGGTGCATACAAAACCAGTCTAAAAATACGCTGGGTAACGCCGTGCAAAGAACTGTCGGAACAGTAATAGGGGCTTTGTACGGGCTTGTTTTTATTTTGATAAAGCTTAAGTTTTTCGGCGATTATTATGGGATATTGCATTACATCGCTGTTTCAGCTTGTATAATTCCGATCCTGTATACGACGGTTTTAATAAAGCAAAAGAAGGCTTCATATTTTTCATGTGTAGTATTTTTGAGTATAGTGGTCAATCATCTTACAGACGAAAATCCATATCTGTTCGTAATGGACAGAGGCCTTGATACACTAATAGGCATATTTTTAGGTCTTATAATCAATTCGGTACATATCCACGGAAAAATTGCGAGGGATACCATTTTTGTCATGAATCCGGACGATGCCTTGGATATGTCGGGGAAGAGCTTAAATCCTTACAGCATTGTGTCTATAAACAACATGTTAGATGACGGACTGAATCTGTCCTTTGCATCATACAGAACACCGGCATCATTTTTGGAGAGCCTGCCGGACATAAAGCCGGGTTTGCCGATAATTGCGATGAATGGTGCGGTTTTGTATGACATAAATGATAACCATTTTGAAAAAGTTTTTGTGATTTCCCCGAGGCATTCAGACGCGATAGAGAGATTCATATGGAGGAGAGGACTAAACTGCTTTACAACCGTGATTTTAGAGGATGTTTTGATAATCTATTACAAGGAATTGTTAAATAAAGCTGAGAGTGATATTTATGAAAAGCTGCACAAATCGCCATTTAGAAATTATTTAAATAAAAAAAGGCCTATGCGGCATCCGGCGGTTTATATAATGTGTGTGGACAAAACAGAAAAAATACTTGAACTGAAAAAGGATCTGGAGGCTCATGAGCTGTCTGAGCATCTGAAAATCTTGTGTTACGAGTCCCACGACTATCCGGGTTATTCATACATAAAGCTATATAATAAAAACTCTTCTGTGGAAAATATGATGGATTATCTGAAAAATAAAACCGGGTTGCAGAAAGTGGTCAGGCTCGAGGAAAAGGGCAGTAAAGACACAAACCACATGGTCAGAAGGCTCCATAATCTGTTTTACTTTTCCGGAAAAAACTCAAAAACTCACACAAAAAGCGCGCAAAAACTCACATAAAAAAGCGCGCAAAAAAACGCCCGGGAGATTTACTGCCCGGGCGATAGACATTTAATGTATTAATATTAATCCAAAGAACCGAGATACTTAGGTAAAGTTTCGGCATGCTTTACCGCTTCCTCTAAAGTCATACCGTGGAAGTGTCCTGCTGCAAAATCTCTTCCTGATTTTTTGTCATCTATAAATGCGCCGACTACGACTCCGGGAAGGGAACTCTCGGGAGCATTGGGGGCTTGGGGCCCGCCCAGATCGGTTCTGCACCATCCGGGATCTGTAATGTTTATCATTACATCGGTTCCGTCATAGACATTTGCAAGGTCCATGGTCACTTTATCGAGAGCGGCCTTACTTGCAGAATATCCCGCCTGTTCGGGCTCGCGGCGAATTCCGCTTGTCGTATTTACGATTCTGCCAAATCCTGCCTCGGCCATTTTGGGAAGGAAGTGGTAACAGATCATCATAGGTGCGATGGTGTTGATAAGAAAACTCTGCTCGTAATCTGATACAGGAGTCTTTAAATAATCCGTGCGATAAGCGATCTGAATGCCGGCATTGTTTAAGACAATATCCACGCGCATTCCCATCTTGTCGATTTCTTCAAGCATTTTCTGTATTTCTTCGGGTTTGGACAATTCCGCACCGACAGCTACAGCCTCTACCCCTAAAGCTTTTGCTTCGTTAACGGTGTCAGCGCAGTTTTCTGCATTTCTACCCTGGATAATGAGATTGCAGCCTTTTTTTGCCAAAAAGAGCGCAGCTCCTTTTCCGATTCCCCTTGAACCGCCGGTGACAAGCGCCCAGCGACCTTTTACGTCTACCATAAAACACCTCCATAAAAATATAATATATAATCTACAAATTGATATCTAAAAAAACCCGCATTCGTTTTACAGATGTAAAAATATATCGGACTGACGAAGTAAAACGAAGAATGCGAGCCTGTAATTATAGTAATTTAGAACGAGGTTTATTTCTATTTTTATATTTCGGAGATTTATAATAATATTTCCCCTTTTTAGAAAATTTTTATATTATCAGACGATATTTACATATTATTTGGTGTAACAAAATAATAAAATAAAATCAGGCACAAAAATTGCAGTCTATGGATTTGAGTGTAATAATATAATTTAGATGCATGAGTATCAAAACGGGTACAAAAGGAGGAAAAGCATGAAGGCATTATTTATCGGTGGTACAGGAACAATCAGTATGGCAATCGTTAAAAAGGCTGTGGCCGATGGCTGGGAAGTATGGCTTTTAAACAGGGGAACTCGTACTGCGGAGGTACCGGAAGGGGTCAAATTTATTACCGCGGACATCAATAACGAAAGTGATGTAGCCAAAAAGATCGAAGGCATGAAGTTTGATGTAGTAAGTGAATTTATCGGCTTTACACCTGATGCGGTTGAGCGAGACTACAGACTTTTTAAAGGAAAAACAAATCAGTATATGTACATAAGCTCTGCATCTGCGTATAATAAGCCGGCGGCAAGCTATGTAATTACAGAGGGAACCACATTAGCGAACCCTCATTGGGAATATTCAAGAAATAAGATTAAGTGCGAAGAGTTTCTTATGAAAAAATATCGCGAAGAAGGGTTCCCTGTAACCATTATCCGCCCCAGTCACACTTATGACGAGAGAAGTATTCCATTGGGAGTACACGGAAATAACGGCTCCTGGCAGGTAGTAAAGAGAATGCTTGAAGGTAAGCCGGTTATTATCCAGGGAGACGGAACATCTCTTTGGACACTGACATTCAATTCAGATTTTGCCATTGGTTATACCGGACTT
>JAIKXH010000064.1 GCA_024684215.1 Lachnospiraceae bacterium | reverse complement strand
GATGTCAATGACATATTTTCCGAATATTCCCCAGAAATAGGAAAATGTCGATCCGCTCACAAAGCCAAGTATCATGAGGAAAATCACCGAAGGCTGATACTGTGCCATTTTGCGGATAATGTAACGGGTATTGCTCCATATACCGTATTCTTTGTGCAAAGGATTGTCTTTGCTCTCTTTATAGTCTCCCATCCGTATGTTTTACCCCCGTAAACATCGCTTTTTGTTGACTTAACATATCATTTTCATCAGTAATCCTGATGCTCATACATTATCTTCCATGATCATTTTTCTTGCTTTAGAGTCATAATCGCCAAGATAATCCTCCCACACAGGAACTTTTCCTTTGCATCCGGACTTTGCAAACTTTTCAATATCGCCGTAATAATCTATCTTTCTAAGCAGATGAGCATAAGATGCCATAAGTAGTCGAAACTGTTCTATGACCTTTATTTCTCTGTCTTTAAGCAGTTCCATCATATTATCTATCGCCTCGTATCCGGTGTCCTCATATTTGAAAAATGCCACTATATCAGACATCGTCATTCCCGCACCTTTAAAACACTTGATCGCATTAAGTCGATCTATATGCTCACGCTTATAGACGCGCTTACCTGAAGCATTACGCGATACTCCTTTTAATATCCCGATTTCTTCATAATATCTCAGCGTGGATGACGGAATCCCAAGATCTTTTGAAACATCCGAAATCGTATATTCATTCATGTTCTTCACCTCCCTAAAAAAATTTTAAAATACCTATTGACTTAAAGTATGCTTTAACTTGTATGATTTGTAAAGAAAAAAATAAGGAGGTTGCTTTATGTATATAGCAAAAGAATCAAGATACGACCATATGATCTACAATCTCTGCGGCTTAAGCGGCTTGAAACTGCCGGCAGTATCCCTTGGTCTATGGCACAATTTCGGAAGCACATCTCAGTTTTCCAACATGAGAGAAATGTGCTTCACAGCCTTTGATAACGGTATTACACATTTTGATCTTGCCAACAATTACGGTCCGGAGCCGGGAAGTGCAGAAAGTAATTTCGGTAAGATCCTTAAAGAAGATCTTAAGCCTTACAGAGACGAACTTATTATTTCTACCAAAGCCGGATATTGTATGTGGCCGGGTCCTTATGGTGACTTCGGAAGCCGAAAATACCTTTTAGCCAGTCTCGACCAGTCTCTCAAGCGTATGGGCGTGGACTATGTTGACATCTTCTACCATCACAGAATGGATCCGAATACTCCACTCGAGGAAACGATGGGAGCCCTTAAATCAGCTGTTGATAGCGGCAAGGCTCTCTATGTCGGAATATCCAATTACAATGGCCCTACACTCGAAAAAGCCACAGCCCTTCTTACCGAAATGAAGGTTCCTTTCATCATCAATCAGAATTGCTACAATATTTTTGACCGTACGGTTGAAAGAAACGGTCTTAAAGAAACCGCTCACCGTTTGGGCAAAGGTATCATCTGTTTTTCACCGCTTGCTCAGGGACTTCTGACTAACCGCTATCTGAATGGTATTCCGGCAGACAGCCGTGTAATGACAGACGGACGCTTCCTTAAGGCTGAACACGTTTCCGAAGATAAGCTCCGCCGTATCAAGGCCCTGAACGAAATTGCAGAAAGCAGAGGTCAGACTCTCGCAGAGATGTCAATTTCATGGTTACTTCACGATGGAATCGTAACAAGTGTGCTTGTCGGTGCTTCTAAACCTTCACAGATCCTTGACAATATTGCCGCACTCAAGAATATAAGCTTCACTGACGAAGAACTCCGCCGTATAGATGAGATTGCTTTATAAACCAATAACCAATAAAATTATGAGCCTCAGTCCTGATCGGGCTGAAGCTCATTTTTTCAGTATTACCATATGATAAATGCGTCGCAAATGCAACGTATTTTTTTTCGTTGCATTTGCATTGTAAAAAGACCTCACCGCATCACTGCAGCAAGGCCCTGAAAACCGCTTTTCATTTCGCAAAAATAAAAAATCATTACTATTGCGAATCAATCATTTTTTTATGCTTTGGAATTGATAATAAGGCGCAGGTGTGATATTGTACATGCATAGATATATGGAACGCACTTTTAACCGAAATTGACAGAGTGGCAAAGATTTCCCGACGATAGCAATCTCAGAACATGGAGGGCATATGATGGAAATCAGATTACAGGAAGAAGAATTCTATTATGACGAGGCTGCTGAGGCAGGCACAGAGAATGGAGACGGCGCAGAAGAAATGACGTCGGAAGATATGATGATTGATGATGATGCACTCGAGAATGTCAGCGGCGGATCAGCGAAGAGTGACACTTTCTACTGTTACTATTGTAAAGTGCAACATGTCTTATACAGATGTTATCCCTGGAGGATCAGGCCCGCCGGAGAGAAAAAATGGTGCAATGCGGCGACCAAATATACTTGCACGAAAAACGGAGATTTCTTCACAGTTAATTTGGCCGGAGGCGGGATCGCCTATTATGACAAATCAGTTCGCAGAGTGGAGTGATCATAAATCTTAATAAAGCCGTTTTGAGCGGAAAGACTCTGTCCGATGTATCAATTACCAGACCTGCCTATATCCATAAAATACAGCTTAATTCCGCTTAATGTAACAATGCTAACACCGTATCTCCATGTCTATTTTCATCAGCCTTAACACTCTGCACTGAAGGAAACCGTTTGGCCACCGGTTCATATGTTTTGGCTGCGTCATATTCCCCTTTAGCAATTAAAGGATATAAACGTTTTCTGCCTAACACTCTATAAAGAATGGGCAGTAAAACCGCCTTTGTCCTCTTGGGCTTTAAAGTCTGTCCCGTAAGTTCCTTAAATACAGCCCCATGA
>JAIKXH010000149.1 GCA_024684215.1 Lachnospiraceae bacterium | reverse complement strand
CGCCTTGGAGTTACCGGGATGAGGATCTACCCACAATGTTTCAGCTCCGTTTTTGAATGCTTCATTCATGGAGTATTTCAGTGCTTGTGTAGCTATACCACGTCCACGCGCGAACTCAAACAATTTAATATCCAAAGAAGTGTCATATGTTCTTTAATTCTTCACTCATAATTTCCCTTATACGCTAGATAACGGTGCCTTTTCTTTTTCCGTTCAAGCCTCTGAGTCTTATCTCTTCCAACTGATCCGCTGATAAAGTTCCGGCCTTATAAAGCAGAAGATATTCATTTTCTATAGAGCTGTTAAAGATCAGAAGATCATCGGTATTGATTGTCACTTCAACTCCGTTTTCGACCAGATTCTTTATAGGATGATTCTCATAGTCTTTGCATATTGTTTCGACCGGCTTCAGCAAAAGCCCCTTCCCATCTAAAAACAATACCTTCGTATCCCGAGCAAAAAGGCTTGATATTAGAAGTAAACCAGCTCTGCATTCCTTCAAGTCCGTTAAATTTTTTCGGAGGCTTAGGAAAATGTTGACCAGTTTTTTCTTCAACCCACTTCAAGCTGCAACCCTTGGTTGAGTGATTATGCAGATCACTCTTAGGCACAGCTATAAGTTTTTCTATGTTATTCTCTATTAATCCATCAACAAATAAACTATCTGCCATTTTTGCTCCATAACTCATATTTTTTAGTGGTTACGGAGCATTTTTAACCAAACAGATCATCTAAAACAACCTCGTAAGCCACTATGTCACTGTTAGGATTGCGCTTAATTCCATAGGTCGTTACAAAAGTACATCTCAAATCTTTCTTTGTTTTCTCAGACGCTCTAAACATCGCCATCCTATCATTAACATCCTTAGCATACTTGGGAGTGATTACGTATTCCTCAGACGAGTATTTCATTTCACAGATATTCATAACGTCATCATTTCTGTCTATGATCAAGTCAATCTGACCGCCAGCCCATTCTGTTCCGTCAGAATCAGTAAACGCTTTTTTACTCCATGCATATGAGTTACTAAGGATTCCTGATATACCAAGTTTTACTTTGATCTGTGGAATATGATTTAAACACACCTGCTCAAAAGCATATCCTAACCACGAATTCTTTTTACTGGTCTTTCCTAAGTTTGTCCAATAATGTTCATCCGTACCTGCTGTTCTACCAACAAATTTCAGATAAAACAGAGAGAACATATCCGTAAGCTGATATACCTTTGCTCTCTGTTTCTTTCCGGGAGCCATGTAACATCTTATAAAGTCACATGCGACAAGATTGCCGAGTATCTTTGTAAGTTCCCCACCATTTATCTTGCAGTTATCTGATATTTCCTCTCTAGTGAGCCCAATCATCTTTGTCGATAAATACTCTATGACACGCCTATAATTTGTACTATCTTTAAAGAGCGAACGAAACAAAAAATCAAATTCCGTCTTTAATGGCGCATTGTTTGAAAAGAACAGGTTGTCCACGTTCTCAGACAAAGGTTTCTTGTTATCAAGCATATCAAGATAATATGGAATTCCGCCAAATATCATGTATGTATCCAACACAAGTTTTCTTCCGTATTTCATTTTCTTTATATCATTAAGATATTGCTCCGTTTCCATCAAGGTAAACGGTGCAAGATAAATTGGTCTGCTTACTCGTCCGTACAATCCCCCCTTATCTCCAATGAATTTATCTACCATCCAAGTAGTGGCTGAACCGCAAACATATAGCTTTAAAAGAGTTTTCTTACTTCTCCACTCATTCCAGAATTTCGAAAGAGCTGCCAGAAAATTACTTTTGGCTGTATCCATCCACGGAAGTTCATCAAGGAAAACAACTACTCTATCCTTTTTCAGTCCGAGCAAATACTCCTTCAAATGATCAAATGCCTCAAACCAATCTTTTGCTTCACCGTTTTTATCCTTCGCAAGTCTGTTTATTTCCTTTTGAAATTCCGCTATCTGAACACCGGCTGCTACTTTATATTTCCCTGTGTAGTCAAAATCAAAGCGTTCTTCCAATGTTTCACATATCAAATATGTTTTACCTACACGGCGTCTTCCAAAAACGGCAACAAGTTCGGATTTATTTGAATTGTAATATTCTTCGAGAAGCGATATCTCTTTAGTTCTACCAATAAGATTTTTACTACGCATATGTTTGCCTCCTCAAAACCTTTATTTCACGTATAATTATATAAATTATGTTCTGAATCAGCAAGTTATTTTTGCTCCCTAACTCATATTTTTTAATAGTTACGGAGCAAAAATGTTTTCATTCAATATAGAGAGTAATGGTCTGAACTGACCAAAGAAATAATGATAAATTATGAAGAATTGCCTCGGGGGTTCCTTAGGGGGTCCCCTAAAAAAGTGGTGTCGCCCGACTCCTTTCATTTACTGAATTTGCGGTTTCCTGGGCCAATTCGATTCCCATCACCCGCTCTCTTTTTTTGCCCTAAAATAGGGGGGTCCGAGCGGGTGATTTTGTTTTTGGGGTACGGTACCCGCATCTTACGTCCGAATACTGTCTGCAGAATATCATCCGGAAGATTAGTCTCTTTCTTTCTCCTGTCATATCCCCTGGTAGTTGTAACTGAAGAATGTCCCATGAGAGTCTGGATGACCTTT
>JAIKXH010000141.1 GCA_024684215.1 Lachnospiraceae bacterium | reverse complement strand
AGGCTATCAAAGAAGAATTTCTGGAAAAGGGCTATAAAGACGCTTCAATAAGGAGCATCGGAGCCCGCGCAGGAATGACATCGGCCGGGCTGTACAGACATTATGCGGATAAAGAAGCCATGTTTAATGCCATGGTTGAGCCGCTGATCGAAAGCTTAAAAAACTGGACAACAAGACATACAAGGAAAAAGCACAGTCTTGTTGACGGCGGAGTGCCTGATGAAGAGTTGTTTGGAGAGACCTTCGTTGATATGATCAAGGAGATCATACTTCCAAGGAGGGATGAATTCGTACTTCTTATGTCACGTTCGGGCGGGACTAAATACGAGAATTTTATCCATGACTATGTCTGTGTGAATCAAAAAGAGTTTCTGGATGCCATCAGGTATCTGAAGGAAAAAGGATATCCGGTAGTAGAAATTAGTGAGGAGGAGCTGCACATGCTGTTGTCAGCCTATCTTACAGCATGCTTTGAACCCATCATACATGATTATGATGATGCAGAAGTTATAAAATATTTAAATACAGTCCAGGAGTTCTTCATGCCGGGATGGATGAGGATTATGGGAATCAATTAGAAGAGCCTTGAGGCTCTTCTTTTTTTGTTAGCTATCGATCGTGGGTTAGCGATAGCTAACCTGAGTTGAAACTTGATAACTATGCCATACATAGTTTCAATAGATTTTTATCTTTAGGGAGGACAACAAGTTGGGTAAGACAGAAAAGTATGATCACATGAAGCTGATCAGGCAATATGCCGGAGGGCATAAACACCTGATCACATTGGGGAGGTGTCTCGCGGCGATAAGCGCGGTACTGACATTGATCCCCTACTATGAACTGTGGAAGATAATCAAATGCGCAGTGGGCGGAAAAGATATTGAGAGTATAAAGGTATACGCATGGTCTGCGGTGGGTTTGATCATCGGAGCATTGCTGGTATACATAATGGCGCTGTTATGCACACATATAGCGGCGTTTCGCGTTCAGGCAAATATGAGAAGCTCGCTGATGCGCAGGATAATAACATTGCCCCTCGGAGTTTTTGACGAAGACGGTACCGGAAAGATCAGGAGAATCGTAAACGACTCCACGGCTGCTACGGAAACCTTTATTGCACATAATCTCTGCGACAAGACAGTTGCTGCGATTACGCCGGTGGGAATTCTTGTACTGGTGTTTGCATTTAACTGGAAGATTGGTCTGATCTGTATGATACCGGCACTTATCGGGTTTGCTTGCATGATGTCCATGATGGGAAAAGGCATGCGGGAGAAAATGAAAGAGTACCAGGATGCGCTTGAAACTATGAGCAGCGAGGCAACAGAGTATGTAAGGGGCGTTCCGGTGGTAAAGACCTTCGGCCAGACGGTTCATTCCTTTAAGCGTTTTAAGAATTGTATAGATAATTTTGGAAAGTGGACAACGCAGTATACTCTGATGCTTAGATTCCCGATGATGGGATTTATGACCTGCATCAATGCGGTATTTGCTTTTATCGTGATCGCTGCTTTCGTCGTAACAAAGGGTGGCGTGAACAATGCAGCAATTTTGGACATTATGTACTACATAATAGTCACGCCGCTTGTTACCATAGCGCTTACAAAGATCGCTTATTCAGGTGAGGCTGAGATGACTCTTATCGATGCGCTTAAACGAGCAGATAAGATTTTGGAGATCAAACCACTTGAAGAAGGAAATCAGAATAGTGTGCCTTCAGACCACGGTATTGAATTAAAGAACGTAACATACCGTTATAAGGACGCGCTCCGGGATGCTGTAAACGATGTTTCCATATCTATTAAGCCCGGAGAGCATGTGGCTTTCGTTGGACCGTCGGGTTCGGGAAAAACGACACTTGCAGAGCTGATGGTCAGGTTCTTTGATGTTACTTCGGGTGAGATCCTGATCGGCGGAACAAATGTCAGAAATATACCTCAAAACGAGCTTATGAAGCAGGTTTCTTTTGTTTTCCAGGACAGCAGACTGATCAAGAAATCCATCTTTGAAAATGTCCGGATGGCTAAGCCGAATGCATCGGAAGCTGAAGTGCTTGAGGCACTGAAGAAGGCACAGTGCATGGATATCATAGAAAAGCTGCCGGAGGGAATACATACCGTTATAGGGGAAAAGGGAACCTATCTGTCCGGAGGAGAGCAGCAGAGGATCACCATAGCAAGAGCAGTTTTAAAGGACGCACCGATACTGATCCTGGATGAAGCTACAGCTTTTGCGGATCCCGATAATGAGTGCAAGGTGCAGGCTGCATTTGAAGAACTGTCCAAAGGTAAGACACTTATAATGATCGCTCACAGACTGAGCACCGTAATGAACGCCGACAGAATTTATGTGATGGAGGACGGCAAGTGCACAGAATCCGGAAATCATGAAGAACTGATGAGTAGGAATGGCTTATACAGGCGGATGTTTGATGAATATTCAAGGTCCGTCGAGTGGAAGGTAGGTGCTTGAGATGATAGAAAAACTACAGCATAAATACGCACTTTCCAGGCAGGGCGCAAAAGATATGATAAAGGCATGCGTCAGTGTGACCGTGACCAACATCGTCCTTATGATGCCGGCGGGTATTTTGTATACGCTAATAAACGATCTTTTAAATAACAGGCTGGACAGAGACAGGATCCCGTTCTATGCGATCTCGTCGGTCGTTGTAATACTGCTTGTGGCTGTCACCAATTTTATCCAGTACAATACGACATTCCTTACAACTTACCGCGAGAGCGGAGTAAGACGTACAAAGATCGCGGAGAGATTGAGAAAACTCCCTCTTTCATACTTTGGAAAAAAGAATATCGCGGATCTTACGACCAATATCATGGGCGACTGTGCAATGATCGAGACTGCTTCGAGCCATTGGATTCCCGAGCTGATCGGTGCCCTGATCTCAGTAACGCTGGTAGGTATCAGCATGTTTTTCTTCTTCGATTGGAGGATGGTACTCGCAAGCTTCTGGGTGATCCCTGTTTCCTTCACCATCGTTGCCACTTGTGCCGGTGCTGAGAAACGGGCAGTAAGGAAGAATCATGCCGTAAAGCTTGAGATGGCTGACGGAATACAGGAGTGTTTAGAGTCGATCAGAGACTTAAGAGCCAATAACGCCCAGGATGCATATATGGATGAGCTTGAAGGCAAGATCAGAAAAGTAGAGAAATTTGCCCTGTTTACGGAGCTTAAGATGGCAGTATATGTTAATTCCGCAGCTATTATATTAAAGCTCGGTATCGGAACGACGGCTGTTGTGGGCGGCACCCTTTTCGTTAAAGGTGAGATCGATCTTCTTACGTTCTTCCTGTTCCTGATGCTTGTGTCCAGGCTTTATTCGCCTATGGAGATAAGCCTGCAGAATTTCGCCGCTATCATAGCAACGGGAATACAGTGTGAACGTCTGGATGAGGTTCTTTCACATGAAACCCAGACCGGATCCGAAGAACTGAATAACAACGGATATGACATCGTATTTGACCATGTGGGCTTTAAATATTCGGAGGATACGGATGTACTCAAGGATGTGAGCTTTACGGCAAAGCAGGGTCAGGTAACAGCCCTCATCGGTCCCTCCGGCGGCGGAAAAACGACTATATCAAGGCTTGCCGCAAGGTTCTGGGATGTAAACAGCGGAAAGATCACACTTGGAGGCGCGGATATTTCGAAGATCGATCCCGAAACTCTTCTTTCAAAATATTCCATTGTATTCCAGGATGTTACGCTGTTTAACAATTCCGTTATGGAGAATATCCGTATCGGTAAAAGCGGAGCAACCGATGAAGAGGTTATGGAGGCTGCTAAGCTGGCAAACTGTGATGAGTTTATAAATCTTCTTCCGGACAAATACAACACTAACATCGGTGAGAACGGAAGCGAACTTTCAGGCGGTGAGAGGCAGAGAATCTCCATAGCAAGAGCCTTCCTTAAGGATGCGCCCGTGGTCCTTTTGGATGAAGCAACCGCATCGCTTGATGCCGAAAACGAAACCGCGATCCAGGAAGCACTGTCAAGACTTATAAAGAATAAAACCGTAATGATCATTGCCCACCGTATGCGGACGATTGCAAAAGCAGATCATATAGTTGTTTTAAAGGACGGTATTGTGGCTGAGCAGGGCAGTCCGGAATCACTGTCAGAATACGACAGTATTTACAGCCGCATGACAAAACAGCAGCTGATATCACAGAACTGGAAAATGTGAAAATTGAAATAAAAATAAAAACAAAAATAAAAATGGATGGAGATTAAAAAATGGATAACAGTAATCGTTTGAACGTAAAGGATCTTATTAATGTGGGAATCTATACCGCTATTTGCGCAGTTATATGCTGCGTGGTCGCTATGACGGGAGTTGTTCCCATTATGATGGTTTTACTGGTAGTGTTAGTTCCGATTTTGACGGGAATACCTTATATGCTATTTCTTACGAAAGTAAAGAAATTCGGAATGATCCTGATCCTGAATGTTCTTATGGGAGCACTTATGTGGGTTACGGGAATGAGCTACTACGCTTTGGCGGTAGGAACCGTATCCGGACTCATTGCTGAATTTATTTTCCGTGCCGGAAAATATAAGAATAAATGGCTTGGAATACTTGCATACGCGATATCGGGGATTTATTGCTGGGCTAACTATTTCGGCATCTTCTTTAATGCAGAGGCATATTTTTCGACGAGGCAGAAATTCGGTCAGGAGTATATTGATGCGGTTACAAAGCTGCTTCCGGTATGGATGTGCCCTGTACTGCTGATCGTAGATATTGCTTGTGGAATCATCGGCGGATGGATCGGAACAAAGGTATTAAAAAAGCATTTTGAAAAGGCAGGTATAGTCTGAGTATGGACTACAAGATTGATCGAAATATTCATTCACTGCTGGACCCGAGGACAAAACTCCTTCTCTTGTTTACATGCTCGCTTTTTGTAGTCGGGAATGCAGGGGAGAGATGGATGGTTCCTTTTTATTGGCTGTTGGTTTTTTTGCCGGTCGTATTGCTTTTTGTTGAAAAGGAATGGAAAACGGGCCTGCTTTACGTAGCGATCTATATTGGCAGCTATTTTGGGCAGGTGGCACTTCAGCATGAACTAAACCCGGCTGAATCGGTTTTGGCTCTGATGCTTTATATTTTGACCAAGATCCTTCCGACGGCGATCCTTGCAAGATATATCGTAAAGACTACTAAGGTCTCGGAATTCCTTGCGGCTATGAAGCGGTTGCATATCACGGATAAGCTGACCATACCGATCAGTGTGATCTTCAGGTTTTTTCCGACCGTTGTGGAAGAATCGGCAGCAATAAACGATGCCATGCGTATGCGCGGGATAGAGATGGGTGCAGGTAAAGCGACGGAAGCTGTAGAGTACAGGATGGTTCCCCTTATGGCTTCCTGTTCGATTATCGGAGAAGAACTCTCTGCCGCAGCTATGACGCGCGGACTTGATATCGGTAAAAAAAGGAGTTGTATCTGGAATATCAGGTTCGGGGTATTTGACTGGCTCATTATGCTGGTTTGCTTTAGCTGCTATGTATGGTGGGGAATCGGAAGGTTTTTTATATGATCTGTTTTAAAAATGTATCGTTTAGGTATTCCGGAGGCCGGGAGAGCTTAAAAAACATAAATCTTGATGTGGATGAGGGTGAAGTTCTCCTTATATGCGGGCCTTCCGGGTGCGGAAAGTCAACTCTTGTAAGATGTATAAACGGACTTGTTCCGCATTTTTACAAGGGGAATATGACGGGAAGCGTTAATGTGTGCGGAATCGATGTGTCTAAGTCGACACTGAGGAATATTTCGAAAAGTGTGGGCACTGTTTTTCAAAACCCGAGAAGTCAGTTCTTTAATGTTGATACGACCAGTGAAATTGCTTTTGGCTGTGAGAATCTTTGCCTTCCGCCGGAGGAGATAGAAGAAAGGATCAACAGTGTAGTCAATAAGCATGACCTGAGAAGCCTTATGGACCGGAATATTTTTAAACTCTCGGGTGGTGAAAAACAGAAGATAGCTTGTGCCAGTATTGCGGTGGAGCCCGTTAAAGTCGTTATTCTTGATGAGCCGTCAGCAAATCTCGACTATAAGGGTATATGTGAATTGCAAAAAATGATAGAGAGCTGGAAGAAAGAACGAAGGACGATAGTCATCGCAGAGCACAGGATATCTTACCTTTTACCGTATATTACAAGGGCTGCTCTGATGGAGAGCGGTGAGATAATCAGGGAAATGACCGCTGAAGAGATGAGAGGATTTTCCGAAGATGACCTGCATAGGCTGGGTCTTCGAGCCGAAGAAATGCAGGATCCGGGAATGATCGAAATAAAAGCGGATGAAGGATCTGACCATGGAGAAAATCTGGTTTTACACAATATGAAGTACTCCTACAGAGGCGGGAGAACGGTCTTGGATATCCCGCAGATGAAAATACCAAAGGGAGAGATAGTCGGTATAGTAGGGGAAAACGGAGCGGGAAAATCAACTTTTCTAAGATGCTTGTGCGGCGTAGAAAGACGATGCAGAGCG
>JAIKXH010000138.1 GCA_024684215.1 Lachnospiraceae bacterium | reverse complement strand
CTGTGCTGGTCTTATTCTTCTTTCAGAGGAGATTTCAAATGACGATAATGTCTACTTTGGAACCCTTCCTATACGGGTAAAACGAAATGCCTATGGCAGACAGCTTGGAAGCTTTTCAAAATCTGCTCTTATAAAAGAACTTGGAAATTTTGAAATGACCTTTATCAGAGCCCCTTATATTGAAGATGCAAAATATACAGAAGTCCTCTCCCAAATCGATGGAAAAACCGTAGCCGTTAAATACAAAAATCAAATCGGCCTGGCCTTTCATCCGGAACTTGGAGATGACACCCGCATCCACGAAAAATTTTTAGAATTAGTATAATAAAAAGACCGTCAATGGAACTTATGAGAAATGTCATAAATGAACTGCTTCCCGTCAAGTAGACAAACCAAAAAATAAAAAGTATTTCTTCTGCCGTCAGTTTTACTGGCGGCAGTTTTATGCTGCCTCTTTATAAGATTTATATTTTTCCATTGGTGTGAGTACACCAAGATTTCTCTGTAGGCGTTTGTTGTTGTAGTATTCTATATATGTTTCAATCATGCTTACCAAAGATTCTCTGTCTGTAAAACGTCTTCCATAATAACGTTCTCTTTTTAAAATTCCCCAAAATCCTTCCATCGGTCCATTATCAATGCACTTAGCAACTCTGGACATACTTTGGGTCATTCCAGCCGCTTCAAGTTTATTATGGAATATTCGATTTGTGTATTGAAATCCTCTGTCACTGTGACAAAGAGGATGTGCACCAGGATTGTTAGCTATGGCTTGATCAAAGGTGTCAAATACTAATGGATTATTATTATTGTCTCTAATTACATATGCTACGATGCGACGATCATATAAATCGAGAATAGCACTAAGATACACTTTGTGTTTTTCTAGACCGATGTAGTACTTGAATTCTGTTACATCTGTAAGCCATTTCTGATTTGGAGCGTCTGCATAGAATTCACGATTAAGTATGTTTTCTGCTAAAAATTGTGGATTTTCTGAACTGCGAGTACATCCTTCATTCTTGTATTTGATTGTTGATTTGATGCTTTTCTTTCTGCAGATACGCAATACACGTTTGTCATTTACATCTATATCATGATACCGCTCAAGATCATCACGAATTCTTCGATAACCTTTGTCCGGACTTTCGTTATGAATTTCTTCTATCACCTTAGCGATTCGTTCATTTTCAGATTCACTGAATGGAATTTCTCTGTTTAACCATTTATAATACGCAGCTCTGCTTACTTTCCCAAGCTTACAAAGTGCATCAATTGAATAACTATGTTCCTCATGTTCTTCTTTAATCGCCTGATAAATATGCTTATTTCTTAGCCGGCTCAGCCCCACCTCCTCTCTATTTCGTCGAGTTTTTTTAAGAAAGATGCCTCCATTTCAGCATGTATTCGTTTTGCTTTTTCTAACTTTAACTCAGCCTTTAGTTTTTCAACTTCTGAAAGGCTTTCCTCTGGCTTGCGTCTTCCACGATTATCTTGTAATCCAACAATTCCTTTTTCTTTATACTTGATTGTGTAATTGCGTGCTTGCTGATATGAAACATTAAACTTTTCAGCCGCTTCAGCATAATTATAATCATGAGAAATGCAATACGATGCTATTTCAACACGTTCATCGAAAGTAGTAGTTCTTCCTCTAGTCATGATGGCAGTACCTCCTGTTCCGGAAGCTTTTAGCTCCTCATGACTATTATACTTCTTAACCCAGCTTCGTAGTTGTTTAGTTGAACGAATCTTAAATCTTTTGCAAATATCCATATAAGATCCTTCGCCTGCTAAATATGCATTAACAGCCTGCTCTTTCTCAACTTTTGAATAATGCTTGTTTGTTGGAGTATGAAATGCATCAGTTCCAATAGCTTCATAGTTTTTGACCCACTGTTTTAATGAGTTAAAGTCAATACCTAGCTTATTAGCAATGGATTGCATACTTGCTTTACCATCAAGATATTCATTTACGGCACATATCTTTTCCTCTGGACTATACTTTACTTTTCTTCCCAATAAAATAAGCTCCCTTCCAGGCAACAAGTTTTTATTATTTCACTTGTCTACCTAAAAGGGAGCATATCACTTCGGGGCCGGGGTCTTTTTTTATATGATGAAACTCTTGGCAGATTGTATTCTAAACTTATTTAATTAAAAGTTTACAAATAAGTTATTGGAAATTTGAAAAGTTGAGAGTATAATAGTTTACAAACAAGTTGTCGATAGTGAGTGGTATTAGTATGGATTATAGAATTTTAGATGACATGAATACTTTGCTTGAGGTTCGTGGAATTTCAAAAGAAGAATTAGCCGAATCTATAGGAGTTTCCCGGATGTCAGTGAATAACTGGCTCGAAGAAAAGAAAGCTATTCGCGAGACCAATGTA
>JAIKXH010000046.1 GCA_024684215.1 Lachnospiraceae bacterium | reverse complement strand
GAGGACCAGTACGGAAAAGGCAGGCTTTTCATATTAAATGTGCCTGAAAACTTTGCCGACCTTTATAAATTGCCCGCTATTGTAAGAGAGAATATTGCAAAGCATATGACAATAGGATTGCCTGCATATCTTGGAACCGACGCAGATTTCGCAATGGCAGATAAGGGCTCAAGAGGAGCCGGCAGAGTAAGCCTTCTTCAGTATGATAACGGTATATGCGGCATAGTTAACTATGAAGAAAGAGCGGTTAACGCTCGTCTACTCGTCCGCGGGGAAATGTATGGCGACGATGAAACAATGTGGTACGGAGATCAGACAGATTTAGAGCCCGGAGATTTATCGGGGGCAGGTGCTGTTACGAAAACTGATCTATCCGCAAAAAAACCTGTGGGAGCAACCGATATTTTGTCAGGTCAAAAGTATGCTGCGGTAACCATGCTGCCGAAACCTGCGTGGCACCTTGACAGCACCACTATAATACCTGAACCTCTTGAATACGCCATAAATATTCCTGTCGGCCCCGGGGGAATAAAGTTTGTCAAACTGTGAAATATTTTCGTTTTTTTCTTTAGTAATTCGTAATATAATAGATTGGTATTTTTGTGCAAGGAGTTACTAAAGAAATGAACTACATAGAGAATCTAAAGAGCAATGCTGTTGTAAAGGAGGCTGCTGAGATTATGGGATGTCCGCTTAGTCTTGCGGATATGGATCCTAATCACGATAAAGGTATCAATTACTGGTTTTTATTATATGTGCGTTATATAGCACTCAAACTTGAAAAAGAAAGCATTGAGACTGTCAGGGATACTGATGTACTCAGGATTGTAGCCGAGACTAAGTTCAAAAATGTAGAGATGCTTACAAAAGATGTTTTGTCCGAGTTTTCTGCTATGGAAGAATGTGGCAGAGCAGAGTATGATATTTGCGCACCTCATATAAAGCGTGCACCTATTTATCAGCTTTACGGAGCACATAAAAAAATCGTGGGAGCTTTCGAGAGAGCCTGCCAGGTATCTGCTTAACGTTAAATAAATATTGGAAACTTATAATACCCTCTTTACCACGGGACAGTGGTAGAGAGGGTATTTTTATGCCGTTTTTCTAAAAATACCGGGAAACTAATATTTATGGTTTGTTAAGGATAAGTTAAGGTTTATAGATTTTAACGGAAAGGTTTGTATAGTAATATGGGTAGCGTAGAAAGCAAATTATGCATTTTTTAAGAATGTGGAGTATCAAATGTCAGAATTAATAAAGATTGAAGATATGTCAAAAATCTACAATCCCGGAGAAAACGAGGTTAAGGCGCTAAATCATATATCCCTTACCATCGGAGAAAAAGAATTTGTAGCAATCATAGGACAGTCGGGATCCGGTAAATCAACCCTGATGAATATGCTGGGATGCCTTGATGTCCCTACGGAGGGAACCTATCATCTGCACGGAAAAGATGTGGCTGAGATGCTTGATGATGAGCTCTCCGAAATCAGAAATAAAGAGATAGGCTTTATATTTCAGGGATTCAACCTGATTCCGTCTCTCACAGCTTTAGAGAATGTAGAGCTTCCTCTTATTTACAGGAGAGTTCCGAAAGGAAAGCGTATAGAGCTTTCAAAAGAGGCTCTAAAAAAGGTCGGGCTTGAAAACAGAATGACTCATAAGCCGTCGGAAATGTCCGGAGGCCAGCAGCAGAGAGTTGCGATAGCAAGAGCCATTGCTCAGGCGCCGCCTATTATACTTGCGGATGAGCCCACCGGAAACCTTGATTCACATTCAAGTGCTGAAATCATGGAGATACTTAAAAATCTCCATGAGGAGGGCAGAACGGTAATAATAATCACTCACGATCCGACCATAGCAGCCAAGGCTGAGAGAATCATACACATAATGGACGGAGAGATTTATAAAGACGAGAAAAACGAAAAAGGTGATAAGGGCGAAGATGCCATAAGAGAAGAACTAAATAAGGCACAGGAAACCGAAAAAGTTAAGGAGCAGGAAAATGTCTAGAAAAAAGAAATTACAGGAAAATGCAGAGCTTACATCACAGGAAAAGCTTGAAATAAAGAAGAAAAAGAAAAAGAAGAAGACAGCGCTTATAGTTACTTTCAGTATCATCGGAGTTGTTGTTATATTTATCGGTTATGTGGTCATTTCAGCTCGTCAGGCCATGAAAACTATGATGAACGGTACGGTTACATTGGAAAACCCGACAAGGGGCGAACTTGTCAGTGATATTACCGTTACCGGAACTATAGAGAGTGAAAAAACCATTCATTACAATGCTCCCGATTCAATACTTATCGATACAATTTCACCTGTAGGAACATATGTAAAAAAAGGTGACCCCATACTTGTTTTTGACGAGGATTCATACAAAACCTCGCTTAGAGAGGCAGAACTTAAATCGGCATCAAATACCAGCTCGTACGAGGGTACACTTGCGAAAAACAAGGATACGGAAAATAAATATTATGAGGCCAGAAACAGATATCAGAAGTATTCGAAGCTTGTTGATGAACAGACTGCGGTAGTAGATAAACTAAACACGGATATTACCGATAACAATGCTCATTGGGCATCTAAGCTAAGGGAACAGATTACGATCTCTACTAATGAGATCAATACTTATCAGCATGACAACAAAACTAGGTATGCCACAATAACTGCCATTGGTTATACTATGACGGCCGAGGATGAAGCCTGGCTTACTCAGTATGAAAACTATATTTATGAGAGACAGCAGCTTATAAGCAATTGCAATAATCAGCTTGATGCACTTACAAATTCAGCCACTGCGTACGACAATCAAAAAACAATAAGTGATGCGACGGCTCTTCTTACGGAATACAAAACCGAAAAGGCTACCGCTGAATCGGAGATGAAGACTTATAAAAGCGCAATTGCAAATGATTACGATAAAGAAAGCTTAGAGATAAGCAATGAACTTTCGACCATTCAGAATCAAAACTATTATTCATCTATCCTTGAGTATGCTGATGGTCTTATCGCACCTTTTGACGGTGTGGTAACAGTGGCAGGATACACTGACGATGATACAACCGTTGCGGGCGCGCCGCTTATCACATTCTCAAGCCTCGATGATCTGCATGTAACCGTTGGTGTTACCAAAACAGATCTTGAAAGCCTTAAAGAAGGTCAGGATGCGGTTATAAAGGTCCTTGGAAATACCTATAAAGGAAAAGTAAGGACCATAAATCGTATGGTTACCCAGAGCGGTAATTCTTCACAGGTAATGGTAACTGTATCCATAGACAATCCCGATGACAATATGTATCTGGGACTTGACGCAAAATGTACGATTACTCTTGCAAACCTTAACGATTGCTTAAAGGTCCCTGTAGAGAGCGTAAATATTGACAATACCGGTGAGTTTGTATTCACCATGGATCCCAAGACTATGATCGTCGGAAAGAAGTATGTTGAGACGGGCGTTTCATCGGATTTTTATATCGAGATTTTGTCGGGCCTTGATGAGAGCGATGTGGTTATTACTACTTACACCGGAACCATCACCGAAGGCATGCCTGCAATGGTATCGCCCGACTCCATGAGCTATATACAGGTCGGAGAGTAAATATGAGTCAGTTGCTTGAATACTTGAAAATTTCATTAAAAAGTATTTGGAATAATAAAATGCGGTCCATACTTACCATGCTGGGCATAATAATAGGTATAGGCTCCGTTATTATGATAGTATCTGTTGGAAACGGTGTGAAAAACTCTGTCTCCGGTCAGTTAAATTCTGCATTCAGCGGTCAGACATACATTATGTCCGGAAAGCTTACCGGCGAGTCCTATCCGGAGGCTGAATTTACGATAGATGATATAGACGCAGGGAAAGAAAAGGTGGAACATGTAAAATCCCTTACCATGGAGGTGTCGGGATACGGAAGTGCACTCTCCAAAAAGGGAGAAAAGACTGCATACTTTTATGCGGTTACACCTGATTATATTCTGGCAAATCCAAAGGAATTTGAGTCCGGCAGGTATTTTACACAGGAAGAGTATGACAGCGCAGCCCGCGTTTGCGTGGTGACAAGGACCGGCGCAATGAATCTTTTCGGTCACACAGATGTGGTGGGGCAAAGTTTTACCTTTGAAAGCTACGGCGGAAGCGCGGAGCTTACCATAGTAGGTGTCAAAGGAAAATCCGATTCCGAACTTTACGATATGGTCTATATGGAAGATGAGGTAGAATTTGATATGCCTTATACCACGTATGCAAGCATTAACGGTTCGGAGGAAAATACATTTCAGCAGCTTTTGTTTGTGCCCGACTCCATGGAGGAGGCGGAAGGAGCCATCAGAAAGCTGATAACACTTTTTGAGGCAAGGAAGCATATCCTGGGACAAAGCAAGATATCATATTTGTCCTTTACTTCCTACCTTGATCAGATGATGCAGATCATCAATTATATTACAATTTTTATCTCGTTCGTAGCAGCTATATCGCTTCTTGTGGGGGGAGTGGGAGTTATGAACATCATGCTTGTATCGGTCACCGAGAGAACGAGGGAGATCGGTATAAGAAAATCGCTTGGCGCAAAGACCTCCTCAATAATGATTCAGTTTTTGGCGGAGGCCGGTGTCCTTACGATTATCGGAGGACTTCTCGGAATGCTTTTCGGATACCTTGGCGGGGAACTTATATGCTTTATTATCAGTAAAGTTGCGGGCCTTGGCATTGTGGCATCCGTAAGCCCGGGAGTAGTCATCGCAGTGGTGCTTTTTTCAGCGGGAATAGGATTGTTTTTCGGAATCTATCCCGCTAAAAAGGCTGCCGCACTCAGTCCGATAGAGGCCCTGAGACAGGAGTAGTAAAATGGGAATTTTTCTTGATTATTGGAAAATGGCATTTTTTAATATACGTGCCAATAAAGTGAGAGCCTTTTTGACTATGCTGGGCATTATTATCGGCGTATCCAGTGTGGTGACCGTAATGAGCATAGGAAACGGTGTAAGAAATTATATATCCGGCTCATTAAGCTCGATTGCGGGTTCTTACTTTGAGCTTTATATAACCGGTGGCAAGCCCCTTAGCAGAGATGTGGTTGAAAACCTGGTTTCAAAATATGACGAGATTACCGGATATACCGAAAATTTAAGCGCAAACGGAACAGTTAAGGGCGTAAAAAAGGAAGTCCTGTCGCTCAACATAGAATCGGGTAGTCCGATGCTTGAAAAAAAGAGCCCTGCCGAGATTATTTACGGCAGATATTTTACCGCCGATGAATACGATAATTGCGCCGGTGTGTGTGTTATAGACCAAAACGGTGCATCAGAAATTTTCGGCACGGATGATCCGGTGGGAAAGATGATGAATATAGACGCCTACGGAAGAGAACTTTCACTTAAAGTAGTGGGAGTAAGGAAATCCGGTTCTTCTATCGAAGCACTTTTGTTTGGAGGAAATAACATAAAGATTGAAATTCCTTCCACAGTGTTATATGAAACATTTTCGATCGATTCCGAATATGTTGCGGATGTAATGGTTTTTGTGGACTCGCCCGATGTAGCTTCCGAAATGTCAATAAAGGGCAGAAGATACGTTGAGGCAGCTCTTGATGAAAGAGGCCTTGACTTTGTTAAAACCTATGAGCTTAATTCCGGTATATCCAGTTTTTCAAGCATACTCACGGGAATCACGGTATTTATTATGATGGTGGCGGCCATATCGCTTTTTGTAGGCGGTGTGGGAGTTATGAACATAATGCTCGTATCCGTAACTGAGAGGACCAGAGAAATCGGAATTAGAAAATCTCTGGGAGCCGGAACATCATCCATTCTATGGCAGTTTTTGATTGAGTCGGGACTGATATCCCTTACCGGGGGAATCATCGGTATCCTGTCGGGATATGGCGTATCTCTGATTGTCAGCGCCATCATAAAAGGAGCCGGGGACGTAATGATACTTCCGGAGTTTAATGTAATACTAATACTCGCAGTAAGCGCTTTTTCCATGGGAATAGGAATATTTTTCGGATGGTATCCGGCGAAAAAAGCAGCTAAGATGACACCGATTGAGGCACTTAGAGCATAGAGCATATGATAGGGCTCAATCAGAATACGTTTAATCAGAAAGCGCAGAGATTAAAAACTTATACCCATAGATTAATATAATTTAATACGCGGATACGTGTATTTATGATATAATAATAATGTATTTTTACGGAGGAGAAAGTTATGGACAGTAATCAGTTTAGTAACACAAATGAGGCTGCTTATACAGCACCCGCTCAGCCCCTTTACACTCAGCAGAGTGCAAGCGGAGAGATTTATGCAAAGCCTGAGATCAAATGCCCCGGAAAAGAGATCACCGGAATGGTATTTGGTATTAATGCTCTTGTTTGGGGAGTGCTTGCAATTATCCTTGCATGGTTTCCTTTTTACGGACTTATATTCGGTCTTTCATACGGGATTGTTGGTATCGCTTGTGCAATAGTAACCTTTGTTTTATACAATAAGGTAAAGGAGCAGGCTACTGTTATAACAAACAAGATTTTAAGAGGCAGAAGCCTAGCAAAGGCGGGACTTATAGTTTCTATAATATCCGTTGTGGTTGCAAT
>JAIKXH010000018.1 GCA_024684215.1 Lachnospiraceae bacterium | reverse complement strand
CTCACCCATTCGCCGGTCGTCGTCAAGGGAAGCAAGCTTCCCTCACGTTACCCCTCGACTTGCATGTGTTAAGCCTGTAGCTAGCGTTCATCCTGAGCCAGGATCAAACTCTTCACTGTAAATTCTTATATTCTTTACTCTCTTATTGCTAAGAGAAGTGATTGTCTGTTCTCGGCCAGGCTCTCCTGCTTTATTCGTTTATTTCTTGAATTGACTTCGTCTTCAATCGGCTGCGCTCGGCATAGCCCAAGCAAGCTTGGTTCTGCACTCACTGGCACGATTGTTGACATTTGACTTTATTTAGTATTGCTCACCTAAGTGAGCCGTACTGCCTTGTCATATTGTTCGCAGTCTGTCAAAGATCGATTTCTTCTTGCTATCTTTCAGCACCTTAACCTCGTCTCTTGTGTGAGCCTCAGTAGCGTTGCTTCCCGAAAGCGAGTGCAAAGGTACGGACTTTTATGAAACTGGCAAGCGTTCACCACGTTTTTTTTCAAGAAAACTGCATTTTTCTTGCATTTTCTATTTTATCGGACAATGATTTTCTTTTTACGCCACTTTTTTGTGTGAAATTTGAGACATCAGAGCAAGAAATGAGACAGTCTCAAAATGTCCATTTTTTGTATCGCACACATGTGCGGACGAAGAAATAACCGATAAAAACAGATAAAAACAGGTAAAAACATTTATTCTTTTGCCCTACCCTAACCTTACCAAAAGGGAGGAACACCATCCGGAACACAGGAATTTTAACCACACGAATATCTAACATACAACTATTATTATGCACCTTCGGTGCTATCTTTGCACGAATTATCATTAATTGACCACGAATATTTATTAATTATTTTTTGGAAATTCGTGACAAATTGGTGATAATTCGTGCCAAACCACAGCACCGAAGGTGCATTTATAACACAGACACATGTTATTTCTGTATTCCGGTCCCCTCCCCCTGGGGAGGGTTAGGGTGGGGCCGCTCTTTCATTTTGTCACTTCACATTCCCTCGTCAATCCTTCGTTAATGGTTCGTTAACCCTTCGTAATTCTTCCGTGATTTTGCGAGTGACAGAAAGAAAGTGGGTGTTCGGCAAAAAATAGCATTATGATACATTATATATAATAGGCACTACCCCACTCTTTCCTGCCATCCACTTATGATTCCCTTACATTCCTGTACAAATCCGTACAGAATCGTACAGGATACTAAGAGAAACATAAAGCCATGATAACAATTAATACAGTAAAAATATTGACGACTCGTATGGCTATATTTTATAATCCCACGGAGGCACGGAGCACACTCTAAGTTTGCAGAAGATTATATGAGATAATAGAGAGATCTCTTAAAAAATGATGATATCTGTACTTAGATGATGATATAGCAAGACTGTTTCTTACCTTTGTTGTAGTAAGGAAGAATCGGTCTGTCGGGAAGGTAAACCTTGGAGAGCACGAGTCATTAAAGACTATCCTCAGTTTCGGACCTCCTCGACCTAGTTGCAACGACCACATACACACTCTTAGACATCGTTTTTTTTTAGAGTCTTATTCCATAAAACTATTGAACCATTCTTTTTTTTCTTAATGCAAAGTTATGAAGAAATTATTTGTCGGCATCGATTTTTCAAAGGAAAAGGTGGATGCAGCCATCATTATCGCGGATGGACTTAATGAAGTTGCTCAAAGAGTGTATGGTGAGTTCAAGACAACCAACTCTGGCTATAACCAGCTTGTCAAGTGGGTCAAGAAGCATTCTGGTGATACGGAAGAGTCTTCATGGCTTTTCTGTGGAGAAAACACAGGAGACTACAGCCTTGGACTTTGCAACTACATATATGGCAAGGGCCTCGATTTCTGGCTGGAGAACGCAAAGAGCATCAAGGATGCATCTGGAATACGAAGACTAAAGTCTGACCGTGCAGATGCAAACATGATAGCAGAATACGCCATGAGGAATCATGACAAGGCCGTCATGTATGAGCCTTTGAGCGAAAACCTCAGGCAACTCAGGGAGTTGTTCCTCTACAGGCATAAACTCGTGGGGAAGAAGTGCTCGCTGACAGTTCGCAGAGACGAGAAGAAATTGACGATGGAGAAGTCAGCAGCAAAGAATGCCATCGCCAATATGGGACGTCATCTAATCAACGAATTTGACAAGTCTATAAAGAAACTCGACGATATGATAAAGGAACTCATAAGCTCCGATGAAGAGCTTAAACGCATATATGACATTGTGACTTCCATACCAGGCGTAGGTACGCAGAACGCAGTATGCCTGATGGTCTATACGAACAACTTCAAGAAGTTCGGCTATGACTCTAGAAAGATAGCATGCTACTATGGAATAGCCCCGTTCGGCAAGGACTCTGGTACGAGCGTGCATTCTGATCCGCATGTCCATTACATGGCGAACAGACTGGTAAAATCGATGCTGACACAAGCAGCTCTGGCTTCTGTTAAATTCTGTCCATCCATTGCGTCGTATTACATAAGACACATAGAGAGTGGAAAAAAAAAGATGGTGGTATTGAACAACGTCAAGAACAAACTCATACACATGGTTACGGCTATGGTAAAAAACGGTCAGAAATACAATTCTGAATACCGTAATTTAATTTCTGTTGCATAAATTTAAAATAAATATAAAAACATTTGGATTTTAACATAGAAAGCGGAGAAAACTTAGAGTACAAAAACGGAATATGTGGTGTTTTTACCCCTCAAAAAAAAACAGAATAAGTGGGTGAAAAGTACCTTGAAAAAATGGAATAAGTGGTTATTTTACCCCCTTAAAAAATGGAATAAGTGGTAAAAATTGGGGTAAGAAAAACGGAATAAGTGTTTTTTTCTTTGGCTGAATGATGAAATGTTTATATCTTTTCGCAATAAAATCAGTAACTTATGCTTGAACGTAAATTTGTTAAATATTTGGAGGCATTTCTGTCAAATAAGCAAAATAATATTTTGCTTGTTAATGGAGCAAAGCAGATAGGTAAATCTTACCTTATCCGTTATGTCGGAAAGAAGCATTTTAAGCATTTTGTGGAAATAAATCTGAAGGAGGACTTTGAGGGTGAACAAGTGTTTGCAGATGTTCATTCTACGAGTGACCTTTATATGCGTATTGGTAATTTCTATTCGAAGCCTTTGGGTGATAAGTCTGATACGTTGATATTCTTGGATGAGATACAGAGTTATCCTCATCTTATGACAAT
>JAIKXH010000161.1 GCA_024684215.1 Lachnospiraceae bacterium | reverse complement strand
CTCGTTCGCGGATTCGAAGATAAGCATATCTCCGTAATCTTTGAATCTTTCCGCTATTTGAGACCACATTTCATCGTACATTTCAAAAGCTTCAGAAGCGCTTGTTTCGTCGGATGAGCCGAATTTAGCCCACCAGCCGCCATCCCAGTGGTCGTTTACTATGACAAACATTTCAGCGTCAAGGGCATAATCAACAATCTCCTGGACTCTGTCTAAATAAGCAGCATCTATGGTGTAATCACCGTTCTCCCAATCCATCATATTGGTCCATGCAACAGGGATTCTAACGGAGTCAAATCCGCAGTCTTTCATACCCTGAATCATGTCGGGAGTCGTCACAGGTTGTCCCCATTTTGTCTCGTATGTTGAAACATCGGCGTTCACACCAAGCGCTCTGTCGTAAGCCTCCATTGTGTTTCCGAGATTGATGCCGTTACCCATATATTTTGTAAAGGTAAGAGCATCGATAGCGGTAAAATCTTTGTCAGAGAATACGCTGTCGTTTTTATATGTATTGGAAGCTTCATCTGAGGTATTGTTATTTGCCTCCGAAACTTTTGAAGAATCATCACCAAAGGTTAATCCTGAGAGAGTAAATGTGACAGAAATCCTGGTGGGCCTGTTTAAGGTGGTGAAATTTCCAACATGGCTGTCATCCGCAGAAAATTCGGTAACTTGTGAACCGTCCCATGAATTGATGGGATCGTTAGTATCGAATACGCCGGATGATTTAAGTGCGGATTTGGGTTCAGCCTGGGTAATTGTAAGAGTGGTATCATCTACAGATATTTCATCGTATTTAATATCGCAGGCGGTAACGCTCGACTGATTGCCCTCAGCTACACCCATATCTATAATATAGATGGCGGTTAAGTTTGTAAGAGAATTTACGCCATTTTTTGTAGCATCGTTTGAAAGGTCTTTGGAACAGTCAAATGAAAGAGTATACTGTCCGTCCTCGGAAACAATGATGGGCTCGCCGGATTCGTTGCTAAAATAGTTGCTGTCAGAATCGTTGTAGTACACGTTAAGGGCAAGCTTTATGTAATTGTCGGGTAGGTTTTCGTTTTCCGCGTCAGCAGTGTCACCGGCCGTATTGTTCGTGGCGTCGTTTAAAGCCTCCGATGAATCGGTACCGGAAGCTTCAGGGGCCTTAACGGAGCATCCGGAAAGGCAAAAAGAAGCCGCCGTAAACAGCGCCAGAGCCGCAGTAAGAAATTTCTTTTTCATCTTGTTTCTCCTATATTGGTATCATTTAAGCCGCAGTCAGCAGTTAGTTAAAGACGGGCAAGATACAACAAAAAAATTATACATCATTAACAAGATTAAAAAAAGTGTAAGGAATATGCAGAAAACGTTTTCCAAAATGATAAATGTGTGCTATACTCGGCTTAAAGGGAAAATAAAACAAACAATTACAATAGGATTAAATACAAAAAAATGGTTTCAAGAGGAGCTTAAAATGGGAGAAATAAAAGGAATGAATAAGTACGGAAATATAAAGGAATGGAAAACAAAAGGAAATGAGACGGAGATTATTTTCGAAAATCAAAGAATGATCGTCACAGTTATAAATGATGAGATAATCAATGTTTTTGTTCCGATATGGAGCGAAGATCATCGTTCTAAGGCCATCGAAAAAGAGGATTACGAAAGGGCATCTTCTAAGGGCTGCTGCGTGGAGAGCGCAGAAAAAATAAATGAGTTTGGAGAAAAATCTGTTGAAATATCCACATCTGAAATCAAACTGATTATAACCGATGGTGGTTTTGCTGATTTTTATTCAAAGGATGGTAAATTGATCTCCGCAGAATACAGAGAAAACAGGAAGCCTATAAAAACTCTGGGCATCTGGGAGATGGAGCTGTTGCGAGCAGAGGGGCATACGGTAGCTGATACAGTATTAAACAAGCCCGTAAACGATGTGAGACGGATTGATTTGGATGAGCGCTTATACGGTCTTGGCGACAAGATGAGCTTTTTGGATAAAAGAAGCTACGAGTATGAAAACTGGAATACAGACGACCCTTCGGCACACAATGAACAATACCACTCTTTGTATAAATCAATACCTTTCTTGATCTGTAAAAAGAGAAGCTATACCTATGGACTTTTCTATGACAATACTTTCCACAGCTATTTCGACCTGGCAAAAGAAAATCCGGAGTATATGGCTTATTCCGCAGAGGACGGCAATCTGGATTTATATTTTATAGGCGGAGGAAATATTAAAAAGGTGGTAGAAAACTACACCGATCTGACAGGTAAAACACCTTTGCCTCAGCTCTGGACACTAGGATATCATCAGTGCAGATGGGGGTATTCAAGCACCAAAGATATAATGGAGGTGGCCGATAAATTCAGAGAACTTGACATCCCTTGCGAATCCGTACAATTCGACATTGATTATATGGACGGATATCGTGTGTTTACATGGAACGAAAAAGATTACGGACCCAAAGGAAAGCTTTTTAAAGAGCTCTCGGAAAAGGGATTTAAACAGGTTGTTATAATTGACCCCGGCACCAAGCGTGAAGAGGGTTACTTCATGTACGAAGAGGGGACAAAAAACGGATACTTTTTTAAAGACAGTGATGGTAAAAATGATTACGTGAACGCAGTTTGGCCCGGAGATGCCAACTATCCCGATTTCGGAAGAGATGAGGTAAGAAAATGGTGGGGAAGCCATGTAAATGACTTAACTGATATGGGTGTAGACGCTATCTGGAATGATATGAATGAGCCGGCAAGTTTTAACGGCCCGTTGCCGCTTGATGTTATCGGACACGATGAAGACAGGGAGACAACACATAGAGAACTGCACAATGTCTATGGACATTTTATGTCGAAAGCTACCTATGAAGCAATGAAGGAGCATACCGGGAAAAGACCATTGGTTATAACAAGGGCATGCTATAGCGGGAGCCAGAAATATGCCGCTGTATGGACCGGAGACAACCAGAGTCTTTGGCCACACCTTGCAATGATGATTCCGCAGCTTTGTACGCTCGGCATGTGCGGATTTTCAATCTGCGGAGTTGATATAGGCGGATTCGGTACCGATTCAACTCCGGAGCTTTTATCAAGGTGGATTGAAGCTGCCAGTTTTGCAACGTTTTTCAGAAATCATTCCGCCAACGGAAGTATACGACAGGAGCCTTGGAAATTTGGCGAGAGAACTGTTGAAATCTATAGAAAATATGTAAAGCAGCATTATACATTTCTACCATATCTGTATGACCTTATGTATGAGGAACAGACTACAGGACTGCCTGTTATGAGGCCTTTGGTTATGGAGTATGAGGATGACGAAAATACATACAACTTAAATGATGAGTTTATGGTTGGCGATAAAATACTCGTATCACCGGTGGTTAATCCGGGAGAAACTGTAAAAAAGGTTTATTTGCCAAAAGGAACATGGTACAGGTATCCTGACGGTGAAAAAATAGATGGCGGCAGATATATTTTGGAGGATGCACCGCTTGATTATATGCCTGTATACATTAAAGAGGGAAGTGTGATACCGACATACAAAGATATTTCATTTGTCGGTGAAAAATTGCCCGATAAGCTGATTCTTCTTACAACTCCGGGAGGCGGAAAATGCAATCATTTCAAAGACTCCGGAACAGATTATTCATATAAAAAAGGAAAATATAATTTATATGAATTCGAGGTGGATCGCGAAGGCAAATTGAATCTAAATATAGTAAACGAATCACAAGATGTGGAACAGTATAGCGAAATTGCCATAAATATATTGAAAAAAACCTAAAAATTGAAAAAATATATACATACTGAATTTGTTTTATGGTAGAATATCTCTTGTAGTCTTTACTATAAAAGGTATTTCGAAAGGAGTAGAAAGAATGGGACTTATTCAGGCATTTAAGGGTGCTATGGGTGGTCAGCTTGCAGATCAGTGGAAAGAGTTCTTTTACTGCGATGCAATCCCCGCTGATGTGCTCGTAATTAAAGGAGAGAAAAAAGTAACAGGAAGATCCTCTAACACAAAGGGAGAGGATAACATTATATCAAACGGATCAAGAATTGCCGTTAACAACGGACAGTGTATGATCATCGTTGAATCAGGTAAGGTAGTTGAGCTCTGCGCAGAGCCCGGTGAGTTTATTTACGATTCCGGAACAGAGCATTCATTCTTCGACGGTGGAAATCTTGGTCAGAACTTCCTTAATTTCTTTAAGCAGTTTGGTGATCGTTTTACCTTCGGCGGACAGCCCGGAAAGGATCAGAGAGTTTATTATTTCAATATCAAGGAGATTATCGGCAACAAGTACGGAACACCCAGACCTGTTCCTTTCAGAGTAGTCGATCAGAGAGCGGGAATTGATATCGATGTTTCTGTAAAGTGCTTCGGTGAATACAGCTACAAGATTTCCAACCCCATGGTATTCTATACCAATATCTGCGGAAATGTTGCTTCTGTGTACAAGAGAGATGCTATTGACGGCCAGTTAAAGAGTGAGTTCCTCACAGCTCTTCAGCCTGCTTTCGCAAAGATTTCCGAGATGGGAATCAGATATTCATCAGTAGTTGCTCACACTCAGGAGCTTGCTGACGCTATGCGTGAGGAGCTTACCAAACAGTGGTTTGAGGAGCGCGGTATTGAGATAGTTAAAGTCGGAGTATCTTCACTCGCTGCAGACGAGGAAGACGAGAAGATGCTCAAAGAGCTTCAGAAGAATGCTGCATTTGTGGATCCCAACCTCCGCAATGCAAACCTCGCAGGAGCTACTATGACTGCTATGAATGCAGCTGCAAACAATCAGCAGGCAGGACCTGCTATGGCGTTCATGGGAATGAATATGGCACAGATGGCCGGATCAAGTGCCGCAGGCGGATTTGCACAGGCTGACGCCATAAATGCACAGATCAATCCCGGACAGCCCGCAGCAGCTCAGGCTGCACCTAAAGCAGCAGTAGCAGGATGGACTTGTCCTTCATGCGGCAAGCAGGCTACCGGAAAGTTCTGCCCTGAGTGTGGAGCCAAGAGACCTGAGCCCGAAGTAGGATGGAAGTGCTCTTGCGGTGCAGTAAATACCGGTAAGTTCTGTCAGGAATGCGGAGCTAAGAAGCCTGCAGGAGAGCCTATCTACAAGTGCGATAAGTGCGGATGGGAACCCGAGGATCCCAAGAATCCTCCCAAGTTCTGTCCTGAGTGCGGTGATCCCTTTGATGATGGAGACATTGTACAGTAATTTATAACGAATTTTTTAGACGGAGCTGTAAAAGGCTCCGTCTTTTTATTTAGCGAAATATATTGGTTTTTTAGGAAAACTATTCGCTTGTGCAGAAATATGAATACATATAAAATATAGATATGAGAAACATAAATATAGGTTTATTGGCACATGTAGATGCCGGAAAGACCACACTTTCAGAAAATATACTATATAACACCGGGGCTATAAGAAGTCTTGGACGAGTAGATCACAAAGACACCTATCTCGATAATTACGCTATGGAGAAGGAAAGGGGAATCACCATCTTTTCCAAACAGGCGAGGGTTAAATTAGGTGAGCTTGATGTTACTCTTTTGGATACTCCCGGACATGCCGATTTTTCTTCGGAAATGGAGAGAGTCCTTTCCGTGCTTGATTTGGCGGTTTTGATAGTCAGTGCGCCTGAGGGGATTCAAAGCCATACGAGAACATTGTGGAAACTTCTTGAACACTACGAAGTACCAACGGTTATTTTTGTCAATAAAACAGACATGCCCGGTACAGATAGAAACGGAGTCCTTTCAGAGCTTAAGGAAGGGCTTGGTAAACTGTGCGTTGATTTGGAAAATGATGTCGAAAGCGGCCTGGAGGAGATCTCTTCAACGGATGAAGAACTTATAGAGGAGTATTTGGAGACCGGAACTCTTTGTGATGAGAGCATAAAAAGCGCGATTGAAAGAAGACAGGCTTTCCCGGTATGGTTTGGTTCGGCTTTAAAGGGTGAAGGTATAGGTGAATTTTTAAAGGGAATCGAGAGATATGCACCGGAGCCGTATTATGATGAGGAAGTATTCGGAGCCAGGGTTTTTAAAATAACAAGAAGCCTTTCGGGAGAGAGGCTTACTCATATGAAAATAACCGGAGGAAAGCTCTCGGCCAGAATGGTTATACCGGAGTCTGAGGAAGAAAAGATTGATCAGATTCGTATCTATAACGGTGAAAAGTATGAAACAGTAGGTCAAGCCGGACCCGGAATGGTGGTGGCCGTTACCGGACTTTCAAAAACCGCAGCAGGTCAGGGAATCGGTGCTGAAAAGGAGAAAGTTATTCCGGAACTTACACCTGTACTCAGATATAAGATTATAACCGCTCCCGGAGAAAATCCGCTCATACTATACGGAAAGATTAAGGCGTTTGAAGAAGAGTATCCGGAACTGTCGTTTGCATGGAATGAAAGACATAAAGAAATCTTTGTAAACGTAAACGGGGAAATACAACTTCAAGTTTTAAAATCAATAGTCAAGGAAAGACTTGATTCAGAAATTAGTTTTGGCGCCGGAAGCATAGTATATAAAGAAACTGTACGCGACAAGGTATACGGTATAGGGCATTTTGAACCCTTGCGCCATTATGCGGAGGTACAGCTCCTTATAGAGCCGGGTGAACCCGGAAGCGGAATAGAGTTTGCATCTGCATGCAGCATGGATATTTTGGATAAAAACTGGCAAAGACTAATAGAAACCCATGTGATGGAAACGGTTCACCCCGGAACTTTGACCGGAAGCGAGGTGACCGATATAAGAGTTATCCTTATGACCGGAAGAGCTCACCCGAAGCATACAGAGGGAGGAGACTTCAGACAGGCGACGTACAGGGCGCTGCGCAATGCTCTAAGACAGGCTCTGGCTATGGGGCGTATGGTGCTTTTGGAGCCGGTATACGAATTTACAATGACGCTTCCTTCAAAGTTTATAGGAAAGGCCATGACCGATATAGACAGGATGTACGGTAAAGCAAATCCGCCGGAGCTGACCGGTGACGGAAATACCGCCATACTTAAAGGCACGGCGCCGGTTTCGACATTTTGGGAGTACACAAAGGAACTTACGGCCTATACTGCCGGCGAGGGGATTTTAACCTGTCACCTGGCAGGTTTTGAGCCATGTCATAATCAGGATGAAGTTGTTTCAAACAGAGGCTATGACCCGGAGACGGATATGAGAAGGCCTACCGGTTCGGTATTTTGCGCTCACGGAGCGGGCTTTCAGGTTCCTTGGAATGAGGTGGCAGAGTATGCCCATATGCCCAATCCGTTGGATGAAAAGTCAAAGGAAAGTCTGGGGGACGGACTAACCATTGGTGAATCAGCCCGAAACTCGCAAGTAAAGGATTCTCAAACCGGAAGCCATGAAGAGAAGTTCATATCTATAGAAGAGATAGATGCTATTTTTGCTTCACAGCACAGAAATCGCAAGGAGGATGCTGTTTCCCGCAGAAAGATTTATAAAAGAGGCAGAGGAAGCGCAGCTTGGGACAATAAGGAGAGAATAATCTCAGCTTCGGTCGATAACCGGGGCGCAGATAGCGGTAAAAAGGAAGTATCCGGATACAGGGGGAAACCCGCTTTGCCCAATTGTCTTTTGGTGGACGGATACAATATGATACATGCGTGGAGTGAATTAAAAGCCTTGGTCGGAGACAATATTCACGGAGCCAGAGAAAGGCTTGTGGATATATGCAGTGAGTACCAATCCATCGTCGGAGGAGAAGTGATAGTGGTGTTTGACGCCTATCTCGTTCCGGGCGGCGTAGGTTCTATGAAAAAACTTAAAAATGTTTATGTGGTATACACTAAAGAAGCAGAAACAGCGGACCAGTACATAGAACAGGCCACAAAGAAAAAGGCGAAGGATTACAGAGTAAGCGTTGCGACATCGGATCATATGGAGCAGTTAATAGTTTGGAGTGACGGGGCCTTAAGAATGTCCGCTGCAGAATTTGAAGCAGAGATTGAGAGGGCTCGTAAAAAGCTAAGAGAGGATTTTGGCATTCACTAGATCAGACAAATGCTGATTAAAATAATCACATAACAAAATTTCGGTGTGATTCATATTTTACATTTCTCAAAATTTTGACTTTTTGTTCACAAATTGAACACGGATTATTTTTATCATTTAACCATCAAAAGTAACCGAGGTTAAGGCATAAAGATAAATCGAAGAAAAAATATTGAGAGGTAAAATTATGATAAACAAAAATTATAAAAAAGTACCCGCTATTGTGCTTTCGCTTATACTTTCCGCAAGTCTTGCAGCATGTGCTTCAGAGACTGCAAACAGCACAAGCGCCGAGACTACAGAGGAAACACAGGAAATACAGGAAACCACAGAGGACACCGCAGCAGAAGGTGAAACGGCAGATGCTGAGAATGCGGATGGAGAAATGCCGGAGATGCCTGATGGAGAAATGCCGGAGATGCCTGATGGAGAAAAGCCTGACGGTGAGATGCCCGGAGAACCTCCCGAGGGAGGAATGGGCGGAGGCATGGGAGGTGCTCCCGGAAGCTCTTCCGCAGATATAGAATATACTTCGGTTAATACCTATGATAGTGATACAACCATAGATTCACAGACTATAAATTCCACCGGAACAGATGAAAATGCTATCTTAGTCGAGGGCGGCACTACAACAATTACAAACAGTACCATTACCCGCGATTCCGATGATTCCACAGGCGGAGACAATTCAAGCTTCTACGGCGTAGGAGCAGCGGTACTTGCAAAAAGCGGAACCGTAAAGATATCCGGCAGTGAAATTACCACTGATTCTGCAGGTGGAGCCGGTGTTTTTGCTTATGGAGACGGAGTTGTATATATATCTGACTCAACCATAAAGACAACCCAAAACACTTCCGGAGGAATTCATGCAGCAGGCGGCGGAACATTGTATGCCTGGAATCTTAACGTAGAGACAGACGGAGGATCTGCAGCGGCCATAAGATCGGACAGAGGCGGCGGAACAATGGTAGTAGACGGAGGTACATATACATCCAACGGTTCGGGATCTCCCGCAGTGTACTGTACAGCAGATATTACAATCAATGATGCCGATTTGGAAGCTACAGGCTCTGAGGCAATATGTATCGAGGGATTAAATACACTTAGACTTTTTGATACGGATTTGACCGGAAATATGCCTGACGATTCGCAAAATGATATTACATGGAATATAATTCTTTACCAGAGTATGTCGGGTGATTCAGAGGTCGGAAACAGTACCTTCTCTATGAAGGGTGGATCTGTTACTGCCAAGAACGGCGGAATGTTCTATACAACCAATACCGAGTGTACTTTCGTTTTAGAGGATGTTGATATCAATTATTCGAGCGACAATGATTTTCTTCTTCAAGTTACCGGAAATACCAACCAGAGAGGATGGGGCTCTGCAGGAGCTAACGGCTCCCAGTGCAGGTTTACCGCGATAGACCAGGAGCTTGAAGGCAAGATAGTATACGACAGCATCAGCACACTTGATTTTTATCTCACGGACGGAAGCGTCCTTTCGGGATATTTTGTGGATGATGAGACCTGGGCAGGAGATGGCGGAGACGGATATTGCAACGTCTATATAAGCTCCGATTCAAAATGGGTAGTTACGGATGATTCCGAAATTGATGCTTTATATAATGCCGGAACCATTGTGGATGCCTCAGGTAAGCAGGTAAGCATCGTAGGTGAGGACGGAACAGTATATGTAAAGGGAACAAGCAGCGTTACCGTTACCGTATCATCTTATTCAACAACCGATAAGAGTTCGGAAGCAGATGCAATGACAAGCTGGTCAAACTACGAAGTATCATAAAGATTTTTAAAAGGCCTTCATTCCTTCGAGCATAGCATCCAAAGGCTCTGTGCGGGGGAAGGAGGCTTTTTCTCTGTCAAAAATGGCCATTCCGTCACCGTATCTGAAAAATACTCCATTGTCCCAATAGCAGCAGTTGATCTTGAGCTGTGTGGCCTTGGCAAGCGTGTAAGCAAGGCATTTTACTCTCTCAGGGTCGTTTTCTTTATCGACTGTACCGAATTCATCAAGAGCCACGGGAATCCCCTTTGAAATAAAATTATCGTAGAGCTTTGTAAGCCTCTCATCAATGGGGTCTGTAGATGCCGGATCATTAATGTCAAAAGTAAGAAGATTTGCACCTTCCTTAAGGAAAAATGCAAAATGAGCGGGCGAATACATATGTGCCGCTACAAACATTTTACCGTAGGCGGGATCGTCGGGAAGTTCAAAACCGTCCCAGCATACACCTTCTGTAGAGGTAGAATAACCCGGAATTATAAGACATCTTTCTGCATTTTTTCCTCCGGATTTTCTGACCGTGTCAACAAAAATCTGATTAAGCCTGTTGGTGTTTTTCATGGCTTTTACACAATCTTCATTATCGTAATCGGGGGTCCATTCAAAAGGTGCCTTAAAAACACGGATTTCATTCATGGATTCATACAAAAGCTTTTCCGCGGAAAAATCAATAAATTCTTCGCTTATCCGGCGCCAGATATTTTTCATAAAGTCGACGGCTCTGTCTATGTTTTCATCGTCGGGATATATAAATCCGGGACAAATATCATGATGTGTATTCAAAATCACATAGAAATCCTCATCAAGGCACCAGCTTACAACCTCTTTTACTCTGGCCATCCAAGCCGGATCGACAATGTCAAAAGATGATTCTACATGGTTTCTCCATGAAACGGGTATGCGGATGGTTTTGAAACCGCCGGCTTTAAGACCTTTAATCATTTCTTTTGTGGTTTTGGGATTGTGCCAGGCTGTTTCTATCTCAACGCCTTTAAATACACTGTCTGCGGGTACTACCGAGTCAAATGTATTGCCAAGGTTAAAGCCAAGTCCCATATCCAGAGAGATTTGCTGGGCAGCAGTCATCTTTGAAAAAGGATTAAAATCCTTCCCATAGTGCAAGGGTTTTATTGATCCTTTTAATACAGCTTCTTTAAGCTCGGTTGCCGTAGGTACGGGCATATTGACATTTAAGTATTCTTCCATGCGGTTATTCATTGGCGGAAACCCTCCATTAAGTCATTTATATAAGTAATATATCAAAAAAGAATGGATTATAATATGAGAAAATTTCGGAAAATTACAAAAAGGGAACAAAAAAAGCACCGACCCCAAGGCTCCTGCGTCCTCAAAATCAGTGCTCTGTGAGTGCACCGCCAGGGGCTCGAACCCTGGACACCCTGATTAAGAGTCAGGTGCTCTACCAACTGAGCTAGCGGTGCATTGCTTACTGCAACAATCGGTATATTAACATACCTACGATCAGATTGCAAGAAGTTTTTTTAAAAATTTTGGCATTTTTTCCAGAAATGATATAGAATCACTGTATAATAGTAACACAAAGTGAAGGAAAAAGTAAATGACACCCATATTTGACACACATTCACATTATGATGACGAGGCCTTTGATGAGGACAGAGAAGAGGTCTTTAAAGCTCTTAAAGAGGGCGGGATAGGAAAGATAGCAGACATAGGAGCAAGCATAGAATCTTCCAAAAAGGCTCTTGAACTTGCAAAAACTCATGATTTTATATATTGCGCTTTGGGAGTCCATCCCGACGAAATCTCCGATTTAAATGAGGAGAATAAAAAGTGGCTTGAAAGAGAAGCGCTTTCACAAAAAAAGTGCGTTGCCGTGGGAGAGATAGGTCTTGATTATCACTGGGACGTGCATCCGCATGATGAGCAAAAGGCGTGCTTTGAGTATCAGCTTGATTTGGCAAGAAGGATTAATAAGCCTGTTGTCATTCACTCAAGGGATGCCGCAAAGGATACGGCGGATGTTATGAGAGCCTGCAATGCCGGCGAAATAGGCGGGGTGGTACATTGTTATTCATACAGCGCAGACATGGCAAGAGAGTTTTTGGATATGGATTTTTATTTTGGAATCGGAGGAGTTCTTACTTATAAAAATGCCAGAAAGCTTGTAGAGACAGTAGAGTATCTTCCTATGGAAAAAATTGTTCTTGAGACGGATTGTCCTTATTTGTCACCTGTTCCCCACAGGGGAGAGAGGAATTTATCGCTTAATATTACCTTTGTGATCGAGAGAATGGCACAGATAAAGAAAATCAGCGAGGAAGAGGTCAGACGGATCACATGGGAAAATGCCCATAGAATGTACAATCTGCCGATGTAAAATTCAGACTGACCGACTATAGACAATCAGGAACGGTCATGGACCGGCAGCCCATAAACAATCACGCATTGTTAATTTTATATCTTGGTGTTAAAATATTAATAGGTATGCGCTCACGAGCCGGTGCGTTTTGATATGCAGCGGCTTTGATATATATGGAGTAAAAGATATGAAAATAGAAAGAGTAGATGAAAACACAATAAAGTGCTTTATCTCTACCGAAGAGATGGAGCAGTATCAAGTTGAATATACAGACTTTTTAAGCAGAACGGATAAAGCTCAGGAACTTATGAAGACCATCATTCGTCAGGCTCATGAAGAGGTGGGATATGTTCCTCCAAAGTTTGCCTTTGAAATGCAGATCATGATGGTGCCTGACCAGGGAATGGTTTTAACCTTTACCGAGAAGGAACCCTTTGATATGGAAGATAAATCAAAAGTTGATGCATTCATTTCTTCCCTCAAGGATTTTGTCAATAAGCTTTCGAAGCATAAGGATGAGCTTGATAAGGTAAAGAAAGCTATACCTGTAATGCCCACGCCTAAAAAGAATGGTACACCTGACCCCAATAAGGTTGAGGAGGCGGTTTTTGCTTTCGCAACACTTTCACAGGTTATGGATTTTGCGGATATTCTTCCGGGTAATCTAAGAATAGCTTCTTCTTTATACAAAATGGGGGACAGCTATTACCTGCATATTAAGCAGGCAACAGCTTCTTATGACAGATACAGCAGAATATGCATAAGAGCTCTTGAATTCGGAGATTTATATCGCGCCGATTTTGGCTGCGATGAGATATTAAAGGAGCACGGTGAATGTCTTATTGCCGAAAAAGCGCTTAAAAAATTAAGGGGGAAAGCTTAGTAAATGTATGCATGTCCGAATTGTGGAGGAAACATAAAATTTGATCCTGCCACTCAGATGATGAAGTGCTCATACTGCGGAACGATGATATCGCCTCATGACAAGATGTATGCTCACGGAGCCGATGAAGAAAAAGGTATCGATACCGAAGCGGATGATGAGTACGAGGTTACCTATTACACTTGCCCACAGTGCGGGGGCGAGCTTATTACGGATGACAACACCGCTGCTACTTTTTGCAGCTATTGCGGATCGTCCACAATTCTTGAGATGCGTGTCGGAAAGGAAAAAAAGCCCGACTATATCATTCCTTTTAAAAAGACCAGAGAAGATTGCGTAAAAGAATATAAAAAAGTATTGAGAAGAGCAATCTTTGCGCCAAACGAGCTCAGAAAAGATGAGACAGTCGACAGATTCAGAGGCATCTATATGCCTTATTGGATATACGGCGTTAAGAAAAAGGGAGATTTCTCCGTTAACGGTATCACTTCCAAAAGAAGAGGCGATTATATTTACAAGTCTCACTATACAATGACAACAAATGTTGACGTTGATTACAGCGGAATATCCTATGATGCTTCTTCGAGCTTTGAGGATAGATTAAGCGAAGCAATCGCTCCGTTTGATTTAAATGAAAGCGATCATTTTACCTCAGCTTACTTTTCCGGCTTTTACGCCGATACGAGCGATGTGTCGGCAAAACTGTATGACGATGATGCAAAAAACGCTACAATGTCAGATGCCGCCGCAATCATTTGTAAGGACAATACATATTCCAAACACGGAGCAAGTACTGCAGATGTCGTTAGAGGCCTCGAATCGCGCGGTACCGATGTCAGCCATAAGATGGGAATGTTCCCGGTATGGTTTTTGTCAAATCAAACAGGCGACAGAGTAAGCTATGCGGTTGTTAACGGACAGACAGGCAAGGTAGCTATGGATATGCCCATAGATATTAAAAAATATTTTTTGGGTTGCCTTATAATAGCACTTCCTTTATGCGCGCTGCTTCTTTTTTCGCGTATTTTGATCGGACCAAAGATTCTTATAGGATTGACAATGGTTATTTCGCTTATTGTTCTTATTCTTGCAAACAAACAGGCAAACACACTTTTTGCCAGGGAAATATTGTTTGATGATAAAGGGTACAATTCGAAAAAAACCACTGCGCAGATTAGGGAAACACAGGAACTTCTCAAAGGAAATGTAAAGATAAAAAAAGCAAAGATAACTCCGCAAAACGGCGGAAAGGGAGTTACCGCTGCCTTTGCATATGCGGGCATCGGACTTGCGCTTGGAAGCATTGTCGGTATGGGTCCTCTTATAGCGGTCATCGTTTTAGTGGTCATGCTGATATATAATGCGGCTACAAAAAATATAGTGCCTAAGGACAGAGTGATAGTTAAGGCTCCTTTTTCAAAAAAAGTAGGTCTTACGATTTTCCCTCTTATAACGATCATTGCAGGCGCTCTTGTTTTCATGATAAATCCTTTTCAGGATTCGATTTACTATGGAACCGCAATTCTTGGAATGGTTATGACCGGTTATACGGTTATAAGGCTTGTAGCGAGACATAACATGTTATCGAGCCGAAAACTTCCTCAATTTAATAAGAGAGGAGGCGAAGAGCATGAAAATGAAGATTAAATTATTTGCCGCTTCATTGTTTGCATTTACATTTTCTGTATTGTTTTTAAACTTTTCGGCGAATGCTTATGCCGAAGACAACATCAGATACACTAATTCCGAGAACGGATTCATAGTCGTTATAGAAGATAGTGCGGATCTTTTGAGTGATGCTGAGGAAAATGCACTTTTGGATGTTATGATCCCGCTTACCGAGTACGGAAGCATAGGGTTTATATCAACAAACGACAATTACACCACTCCGCAATACTATGCCGAGGAGAGAAGCCATGCCAACTTTGGAAGAATGTTCTCTCAGTCAGTATTTTTGATAGACATGGATAATCGTCAGATCTTTGTTTATTCCGACAATGAAAACTATAGGACTCTGACAAACAATAAAGGTACGATCATAACGGACAACATATATACATACGCAACTGCGGGCGATTATTATACATGTGCTTACAAGGCATATGAGCAGATGTATACTCTCCTTTCGGGAGGCAAGATAGCAGAGCCTATGAGATATATCTCTGCGGTGCTTATAAGCCTGCTTGTGGCAATGTTGGTATGTTTTATAATAGTTAATTCATACTCTAAGCTAAAGACTGTATCGCTTTCCGAGGTGCTGGGACCTGTCAGCAAGAAATGCGTTTCGACCATACCTTCCGTTGTACTTACCAAGGAGACCAAAACATATTCTCCTCAGTCAAGCGGTAGCAGCGGAGGCGGAGGCCACTCCGGCGGCGGAGGACACTCAAGCGGTGGAGGCGGAGGCCACTCCGGCGGTGGAGGAGGTCACGGCTTCTAAGAGATTCTAAAGAAAGATTCGGATTATAAAGGTGTGTGTAATTCCTTATACTGGATTTGTGATCCGAAGGCGTAAAAAATATGTCATATAAACTTGCCGTCTTTGATATGGACGGAACAATTTTAAACACTTTACAAGATATTACGAATGCGATAAATTATGCATTACGGGAAAACGGTTATCCGGAAAGAAGTATCGACGAAGTAAGGTTTTTTGTCGGTAACGGTTTGAAAAAACTGGTGGACAGAGCAGTCCCCGACGGAACGAGCGATGAGAGCAAGGACAAAGTGTTTGATACACTGATCCCATACTACAGAGCTCACAGTGCAGATACTACAAAGCCCTATGATGGAATCGGAGATTTGCTTCGAAAACTCAGGGATGCCGGAGTAAAATGTGCGGTTGTTTCAAATAAAGCCGATGCAGCTGTAGGAGATCTGGTAAAGGATTATTTCGACGGGCTTTTCGATATGTGGCTCGGAGAAAGACCGGATGTGGCAAAAAAGCCTGCGCCGGATATGACTAAAAAAGTTCTTGACGGCTTGGGATTTTCAGAGGATGAAGCGGTTTATATCGGTGACTCCGATGTTGATATAATGACAGCCAGGAACAGTGGACTTGATGAAATACTTGTGGACTGGGGATTTAGAAGCAGAGAGTTTCTGGTCCAAAAAGGCGCAAAAAGAATAGTATCAAGTACGGACGAAGTATTTAATATAATAATGGAATAAGCGATGGTTAGTCGCGGTCCAAAGTATATAGGAGAATAGAAATGGCAGACAAGAAAATGGTTGAAGAAATCACATCAATGGATGTGGACTTTGCACAGTGGTACACTGACATAGTGAAAAAAGCAGAACTTATTGATTATACATCTGTTAAAGGATGCATGGTTATTAAGCCTGCAGGATATGCAATTTGGGAACTTATCCAAAAGCAGCTTGATGAGCGCTTTAAAGAGACAGGTGTACAGAATGTATACCTTCCTATGTTCATTCCCGAGTCACTTCTTCAAAAGGAGAAGGATCATGTAGAGGGATTTGCGCCTGAGGTTGCATGGGTTACACATGGAGGACTGGAACCTCTCTCCGAGCGTATGTGCGTGCGCCCAACTTCCGAAACTCTTTTCTGTGATTTTTATAAAAATGATATTCACTCATACAGAGACCTTCCCAAGGTATATAACCAATGGTGCTCTGTGGTGCGCTGGGAAAAAGAGACAAGACCTTTCCTTCGTTCAAGAGAATTCCTCTGGCAGGAAGGTCATACCGCTCACGCTACAGCCGAGGAAGCACAGGAGAGAACCATCCAGATGCTCAATATCTATGCTGATTTCTGCGAGCAGGTTCTTGCCATTCCTGTTGTAAGGGGACAAAAGACTGATAAAGAAAAATTTGCGGGTGCGGTAGCTACATATACCATCGAGGCACTTATGCACGACGGAAAAGCTCTTCAGTCCGGAACAAGCCACAATTTCGGTGACGGATTCGCAAAAGCTTTTGGCATTCAGTTTGCCGATAAGGACAATACATTAAAATATGTTCATCAGACTTCATGGGGTATGACAACCAGACTTATCGGAGCAATCATCATGACTCACGGTGACAACGAGGGTCTTGTTATGCCTCCGAAGGTTGCGCCCATCCAGGTTTGCGTGATCCCTATTCAGCAAAAGAAAGAGGGAGTTCTCGATAAGGCTAACGAGATAGCTGAAGGACTTAAGGGAATCTGCCGCGTCAAGGTTGATGATACCGACAAGACCCCCGGATTTAAGTTTGCCGAGGCAGAGATGAGAGGATATCCCATCCGTATTGAAATCGGACCTCGCGATATCGAGGAAGGTAAGTGCGTACTTGTCCGCAGAGATACCAGAGAAAAGATTGAAATTGCAATTTCAGATATTAATACAAAGGTTCCCGAGCTTTTAGAGACCATCCAGAATGACATGTTAGAGCGCGCAAGAAAGCACAGAGATGCTCACACATACGTGGCTCACAATATGGAAGAGATGGAAAAGATCTTCTCTGAGACTACCGGATTTGTAAAGGCTATGTGGTGCGGTGACAGAGCGTGTGAAGATACCATCAAAGAAAAGCTTGCTGTTACCAGCCGCTGCGCTCCTTTTGCACAGGAAAATCTCGGGGATACCTGCGTATGCTGCGGAAAGCCTGCAAAGAAGATGATCTATTGGGGCAAGGCATATTAATAGTTTCGATAATATTAGAATGATATGTGTCGTGAGGCGGGGAGAGCTTTAGGAGACTATATGGGTTTGATTGTACTGGATCTTGAATGGAATCAGAGCAGTACCGGCAGAGAGCCGGAGGTAGCTAAGCTTCCCTTTGAGATAATAGAAATAGGCGCTATAAAACTGAATGAAGAATATGAGATGGTAAGCGAGTTTTCCGAACTCATAAAGCCTATTGTCTATCCCAGGCTGTATCATATTACCAGCAAGATAATCCATATACAGATGGATGAGCTTTCAAGAGGCGGAAAATTTACAACTATCTCGGATAAATTCAAAGAGTGGTGTGGAGAAGACGCACTTATGTGCACTTGGGGCCCGTCGGATATTACGGAGCTTCAGAGAAATCTTAAGTTTTTTGGAAAAGAACTTCTAAATGACGGACCTGTCAGATATATTGATGTACAGAAGCTGTATGCATTATCTTTTGACAAAGATCCTCATAACAGGATCAGCCTTGAAAGAGCTGTTGATGCATTGGGGATTGAGAAAGACATACCTTTTCACAGAGCCTTTGGCGACGCATACTACACGGCCAAGATAATGACCAAAATTGCAAAGGAACATCCTGAGGTATTAAAGTTTGTTTCTTTTGATGTTACCTTCCCGCCTAAAACCAAAGAAGATGAAGTGTTTATTGACTTTGGAACCTATTCAAAGCAAATCACTCACGTGTTTAAAAACAGGGAGAGCGCACTTACTGACAAAAGTGTCATGTCAATTGTCTGCACTAAATGCGGAAAGCCGATAAAAAAACGTATCGGATGGTTCTCGCCCAACGGCAAGCAATTTATGGCAGCAGGTGTATGTGATGTGCACGGACTTATCAAAAACCGTATTCGCATACATAAATATGATGATGATACGGTTTGCGTGATTAAAATAGTTAAACCTATTGAAAACGATGGCCTTATAAGACTCCAGGAAAAGTCCGCAAGGGCTGAAGAACTTCGCAGAAAGCGCAAGGAAGCGGAAAAAAAGGCCAAGGAGTTTGAAAGAAAAAAGTAAACGGCGGTAGGGCATGAAAATAGGCGTATTGGGCGGATCATTTAATCCTGTACACAACGGACATATAATGCTGGCAAGATGTGCAAAGGAATGCTTTGGGCTTGACAAGGTGGTGTTTATGCCTGCAGGGAATCCTTATCTAAAGCATGAAATGCTCCCGTTTTCAGACCGTGTAAAAATTCTTGAGGCTGCATTGGGCGATGAGTTTGAAATTTCATTGCTTGAGGCAGACGGGGAGAAACCTACTTATTCTTGCGACACTTTTGAATATTTAAACAAAACATTCAAAAATGACAGATTTTACTTCATTTTAGGGTATGATTGCCTTGAAAATTTCCACAATTGGCGTAATCCTGAAAGAATTCTTGCAAATTGTGAAATAATTGCAGCATCAAGAGACGGTATCGAGTGTAAAGTTATGCGTAAAATCGCGGATGGTCTGCAGGAGAGATTTGGCGGGATAATACATATTATGGAATTTCCGGATATAGATATTTCCTCCACGGATATAAGAATTAAGACGCAAAACGGAGAGGATATAGGCGAATTTGTCCCACAAAAAGCCGCACAAATAATTAAAAATAATGGGTATTACTTATAACCAAAGCAAAAAAAGGCCGGTTACAGCGAATTATTTAGTAATATTACTCAATGAAAAAACCCACAAAATACTGTATAATTAACATTTTGAAGAATGTAGTTGACAGCGTTTTGTGGGTTTTACTATGGGAAAAAAATACAAAAACAAAAAAAGAAAATATAAATACGCTAAAAGCGGAAATAATAAAGCTGCAGGAACTCAGATCAGAGAAACTCAGGTCGTTGCAAACACTGAGGTTACTGAAGAAATCACCGAAGAAATCATGGACGATATCGCCTATGAATCCGAGGGAATAGAGGAAGAGGATATAGTTATCCTTGAAGAAGAGCCTGAGGATGATGAAAAATATGATCTGGGAATAAAGAACTTTGCGCTTTATTTCGGATTTTTCTTTGTGAGTTTTATCTTTTGGGAAGTCTTTATGAGGCTTCAGATTTCCCATGGTATAGGAGTTACAAATGTGGGAATGTTTTTCTTTGTTCCTGCGGAAGCGATGCTTTTTACGGCTTTTTGCGGAGTCCATAAAAAGCGCACTATTATTAATAAAATCGCAAGTATTGTACTTACTTTGATTCCTGCTTTGTTTTATTCAATTCAGCTGATTTATTACCGTATATTTGGTTCGCTCATTTCCGTAAGTATGCTCGGGATGGGAACCGAGGCCGTCGGTAATTTCGGATGGGCATTAAAAGATGTTGTAATTGAGTCGCTATGGATGCTCATTATAATTTTAATCCCAGTAATTGCATCAGCCGTTTTGTCTTTTACAAAGCTTGTAAAGGGAAAAGACAAAAATGTCCTGTGGGGAAGAGGCTACTCAAGAAGACTGCATCTGGTTATGATGATAGCTGCTGTACTATTGTGGATTGGAGCGACATATTCTCTCAGAATCTTAGGAACAGACAGAGGCTCAGCATATTATGTTTTGAGCGATGCTATGTCGGACACCGATACTACTGCCGAGAGAATCGGTACTCTGGCCACATCCGTTGTTGAGACCGGTTCGTACTATTTTGGAATAGGAAAGTCTGACGAGATAGCTCTTGCTGCGGTTAATGAAGATGCGCTTAACCTCGAAGATGAGCAGGCAAAAGAAGAAAAACCCGCAACAATAGTTATGGATTACAAGGAGAGGTTTGTACCCGAACCTCATATAAATGAAAATATTGATTTTGAGGCACTTGCATCGGGTACTGCCGACCAGGCCATAATTGATTTATGCAGTTATTTCGGATCAAAGAAACCGACAAAGACAAACGAACAAACCGGTTTGTTTGAAGGGTACAATCTGATATACATTTGCGGAGAGGCTTTTTCCAATTACGGAATTGACCCGGATATTACACCAACCCTCTATAAAATGTCCACAAACGGAATTGTGCTCAACAATTTCTATAACAGTTTCCCCAATACGACAACCAATGGTGAGTATGCATTTACGACGAGCTATTGGCCGGATGTATCGAGAATAGCCGACAGCGGAACGGTAGCGGGCTCATTTGCACAATCCGCAAGTAAGTTTATGCCTTTTGGCCTAGGAGATTTCTTTAATGAAAAGGGTGATAAGGCATATGCTTATCACAATTATTACGGAAATTATTATTGGAGAGACCATTCATGGCCCAATTTGGGATATGAGAATATCAAATTTATGGGCGAGGGCATGGAATTTACCTCCAGCTGGCCGGCGTCGGATCTGGAGCTCTTTGAGCAGTCTGTTGACGACTATATAAACGACGATTGCTTTCATGCATATTACATGACATTCTCCGGTCACGGACCATACGGCGCAAGCAACAGCATGTATAAGAAAAATATCGAGAAAGTTAAAGAACTTGCAGGAGAGAAATATTCGGACAATGCAATTTTGGGATATTTCTGTGGTGAATATGAATTAGAGCTCGGAATGGAGTATCTGCTTTCACGTTTGGAAGATGCGGGAAAACTTGACAACACGGTCATAGTCTTGATTGGAGACCATTTCCCCTATTTCTTGCCTGATTCGGCAAGGACCGAGTTAAACGGCGGCGAACCGATGGATTCGACATTTGAGCAATATCATTCTACCTGCATTATATATAATGCAGGTTTGGATGAGCCAATCGTCAGCGATGAGTATTGCTGTAATGTGGATATTCTTCCGACGGTACTTAATTTGTTTAACATTGAATACGATTCAAGGCTCCTTATGGGTACGGATGTTTTTTCAAACGGCGTCCACAGAGCAAGATTATACAACGGAAGCTTTATCACAGAGTACGTTAAATATGATAAAAGAAGCGGAAAAGCGATTTGGTCTGACGCGATGAACGGATTTTCCGATGACAGGAAAAAAACTTACCTCGATGCTATGCTTGATTATACGGAGAGTGAATATTCGGCGTCTCTTCAGATGCTAAAAAATAACTATTGGTTTTATGTATGGCAGAACAGCGGATTTATGACGGAAGAGGAGATTAACGCCGAAACAGAAAGAGAAAATCTTTACAAATCTGACTATGATAATCAGGCGGCAAAGGAAGCCGCTGAAGCTGCTGCAGCAGCACAGAAAAAGGCCGAAGAGGCAGCTGCAGCCGCTGAAAATGCGGAAGGAGCCGAGACCACTGAAAATACGCAAGGCGCCGAGGGAACCGAAGGAGCAGAAACAGCTACCGGTGAATAAAGTGGAGAAACGGGGAATTTTATTAAAAAGACCCAGAGATTTCATTGTTTTTTCATAAAATAAGTATTGCCTAATAATTTTTCTGTAAATATAATTAATGATACAGGTGCTTACAAGGATAAGTACCACGGTTTTTAAAATATTCTGGCAGAGGAACTTAAATGGATAATAATTTAAACGAGTACGAAAACGGACCCGGTGGATCAGGTAACGGCGGACCCGGAAACGGAAATAATCGCGGCGGTGGTAAGAATAACCAGCAAGGTCGTCCCGGCGGTTGGATGTTTATCATATTTATACTTATTCTCGTTGCTTTCGGATTTCTGATTTACAATATGTTTTTCAGCGGAGACAGAACATACGAGGAAAAGGAATATACCGAGTTTTTAAAGGATCTTGAAAATGACAAGGTAGAATCGATAGAGCTTAACGCCGAAAAGGCGCTTATGACAGTTACCTTAAAGAAAGAGGCTGTTATCGATGAAGATACCGTAAAGGAAATGACTGAGAAATCGGGCCTTGCACAGCTTCAGTATTCCTATCAGCTTGAGAATGAGTTAAAGTATCAGACATATGTCATGGATACTTTTGAAATGCTTGTACCAAGACTTGTAGAGCATAACGTAGTCGGTAAGAGAGTCGTAAGCAACAGCTCCGGAATATTTACCGAGATTCTTGTCGGTGTGATACTTCCCGTGGCTCTTCTCTGGCTTATAGCAATGTTCTTTATGCGCAGAATGGGCGGCTCCGGCGGGCCTTTGGGCGTTGGAAAGAGCAATGCAAAGGTTTATGTTCAAAAAGAGACAGGAGTTACATTCGCTGACGTGGCCGGCGAAGATGAGGCAAAGGAATCACTTGTCGAGGTTGTAGACTTCTTGCACGATCCTTCCAAGTACACGAAGATCGGCGCGAGATTACCCAAGGGAGCACTGCTTGTAGGCCCTCCCGGAACGGGTAAAACTCTTCTTGCAAAAGCTGTTGCCGGCGAAGCACATGTACCTTTCTTTTCACTTACAGGTTCGGATTTCATTGAACTTTATGTCGGTGTCGGAGCCTCACGTGTAAGAGACCTTTTCAAGGAAGCAAATAAAAACGCTCCCTGTATTATATTTATCGACGAGATTGATGCCATCGGACGAAGCCGTGACTCTAAGTATGGCGGCGGAAACGAGGAAAGAGAGCAGACTTTAAACCAGTTGCTTTCTGAGATGGACGGTTTCGATTCTTCAAAGGGTATTTTGATCCTTGGAGCTACCAACAGACCGGAGATACTTGACAAGGCACTTCTTCGTCCGGGACGTTTTGACAGACGTATAATCGTTGACAAGCCCGATTTAAAGGGAAGAGTCGAAATCTTAAAAGTTCATTCTAAAGACGTCAAGATGGATGAATCGGTTGACCTTGATGCCATTGCGCTTGCAACAAGCGGTGCGGTTGGTTCCGACCTTGCAAACATGATTAACGAGGCTGCAATTAATGCTGTTAAGGAAAAAAGAGAATACGTTAATCAGCAGGATCTTTTTGCCGCTGTTGAGCAGGTTCTTGTCGGCAAGGAAAAGAAAGACCGCATAATGAGCCCCGAAGAGAGAAAGATCGTCTCCTACCATGAGGTGGGTCACGCGCTCATCAGTGCTCTCCAGAAAAATTCAGACCCTGTACAAAAGATCACTATAGTTCCCAGAACCATGGGAGCACTCGGCTATGTTATGAATGTTCCCGAGGAAGAAAAGTATCTTAACAGTGAAGCTGAATTAAAGGACAGAATAGTAAGCCTTCTCGGAGGACGTGCCGCCGAGGAGATTATGTTTGACTCAGTAACCACCGGTGCTGCCAATGATATAGAAAAGGCAACCGATTTGGTTCGCGATATGATCACCAGATACGGAATGAGCAAGAAGTTTGGTCTTATGGCGCTTGCTTCGGTCGAGAGCAGATACTTAGACGGACGCATCGAGCTTAACTGTTCAGATCAGACAGCGGCACTTATCGATGAAGAGATTTCAAACGTTCTCAAAGAGAGCTATGAAAAGGCTCTTTCGATGCTAAGAGAAAACATCGATATCATGGATAAGATTGCGGCTTTCCTCATTGAAAAAGAAACCATCACAGGCAAGGAATTCATGAAGATATTCCGCGCGGAGAAGGGGCTGCCCGATCCCGAAGAAGAAAAGGCTAAAGATGATGAATCTAATGGTGAAACCAAAGCGGATGAGCCCGAGGTAACCGATGGTGACAGTGAAGAGCCTGAAGAAAAAGTAATCTTTGGAAAGGATGATACAGAGAATTCCGAAGACAGATGGCAGGCACCGCCTTCACCCGACGACGGGAAAAATTTAGGCAGATTTTCAAATTCTGAAATGTAATTATTATGACACGGGTTGTCTTTTGACAGCCCGTGTATTGTGCTTTGTACAGGGCCGGGGAAATCATAACAAGTAGATAGGAATTAATAAAATGAATAAGATAAAGTCGCTTATTTTGGGCTTTTACAAAGGGAAGAATCTCAAAAGGCAGCTTCCGCCCATGCTCCTTGGTGTTTTTATGATGGGATTTACTCTTTCCTGGCTTAGGCTGGTCGATTGGGGAACGGATACTTTCACCAATATGAACCTGGCGATAAGCTCAAAGATTGGTCTCTCTCTGGGAACCTGGCAATTGATTCTGAATATTGTACTGCTCATAACCGTGATACTTTTAGGGGCGGACAATATAGGCTTCGGTACAGTTGCAAACATGGTTTTTATCGGATATTTATGTGACTTTTTTACATGGCTTTGGATAAAGATATTACCGGCCAAGATATTTGAATATCCTGAAACTACCGATGGCATTTCTAAAGTAACGCCGCATTTTTCAAATGATTATCTGTATATACGAATAATCGTACTTATAGTTGCATTGGCTGCTTTTGTATTCTTTGCAGCCTTGTATATGCTTTCCGGACTCGGAGTTTCCCCGTGCGACGCTATTCCTTTTATGGTACAGTCAAAGATAAAGAAGCTTCCCATAAAGGTTGTCAGGATTATTTATGATGTGATACTTATCCTTATAGCTTTTGCATTCGGAAGCAAGTGGTACATTGCAACGATCTTAATGGCACTTACACTGGGACCTGTTATAGAATTTGTCGGCAAGAATATAAAAAAGTGGTTTAAGTTTGAGTAAGAGATTTAGAGAGAAAAAAAATAAATTACAATTACAGATAATAAGAGCCGCAATAACTCTTATTATAGCTGTTTTTACAGGGGCAGAAATCTGTCCCCTTTTGTCTTATGCGGATAGTGATGAAGATAAGATGGCTTTGCATAAAGCTATGACCGTGGCTTCAAATGAAACCCGAAACTGGCCTCAGGGGCCTGAGGTTTCGGCAGAGGCAGCTATAGTTATGGACGCGGGTACAGGAATGATTCTTTACGAAAAAAATATACACCTTAAGGAGTATCCCGCATCTACCACGAAGATGCTGACCTGTCTTATAGCTGCCGAAAACTGTGAACAATCCGAAGTGGTGAGTTTCTCTTATGATGCAGTATTTGACACTCCGAGAAATTCAAACCATGTCGCGATAGACCCCGGTGAGGAACTCACGGTTTATGAGTGCTTGCAGGCTATTCTCATAAGAAGTGCAAATGAGTGTTCATTTGCTCTTGCCGAGCATGTCGGAGGCGACAGAGAAACCTTTTCAAAAATGATGAATGAAAAGGCTGCAGAGCTTGGATGCGTAGAATCTAATTTTGTAAATCCAAACGGATTGCCCGATGAAAATCATTACACGAGTGCATATGATTTGGCCCTTATCGGAAGAGCTTTTTTGGAAAATGAAACTCTCAGGAATATTTCCGTCATGCCAAGGCTCCATATTTATCCTTCGGCAAAACAAAAGGATGAAATAATCGAGAACACTACCAACCAGATGGTAAAAGGTAAAAAATATGAGTATGAGTATTTCATAGGCGGAAAAACAGGGCATACCGAAGATGCAGGGTACTGCCTTGTGAGCGGCGCAGAGAAGGATGGAATGAGACTTATTTGCGTTGTTATGAACGATGTGGATTCATATCAGTATTTAGATACTATTTCACTTTTTGATTACGGTTTTTCAAATTTTGATAAAGTAAATATCTCCGAAACAGAAACACGCTACAACATAAGCACAAAGGGGTCGTACTATACCGGTGTAGATGTATTCGGAAACTCGGAGCCTATTTTGGCACTCAATAAAAATGATTATATTATTCTGCCGAAAACAGTACCTTTCTCGGATATAGAGTCAGAGATATCTTATGAAACGGACAGTGATACAGAGGCAGCTATCATAACATATTCGTATCACGGAAGATATCTTGGAACGGCGTCGGTTGATTTCGCGGATTCTAATGATAATGTCACATATAAATTCGACGAAATGCCTGCATCGGTCAGTGCTGAAAAAGAAGAGATTGTCATACCCAAGGAGCAGAGAGTTATCTTTATCAATATTGTAAAGATAGCCAGGTATGTTCTCATATTCGGGGGTGGCGGGACACTATTGTTTTTGCTTATAAGAGCAATAGTAAGATACCGCAAACTTCATCCAAACTGGCGTGCAAACTGGAGAAGAGAGAGAAGAAAGAGAAAGAATAAAGTTCGTCATGTCGGAATACATGAGGAAGCAAAAAGACATAAAGCTGAATTTAAAGCAGAGAGAAAAAGAAGAAGTACGGGGCGCAGAAGAGTTACAAAAAGCATGACTCCCAAAAAGACAAGGATACATAGATTCAAATAAAGCCCCGAGCACCATTGGTTAACAGGCTCGAGGCGTATGAAATAACATACGGATATTTATTTGGATCTTTTGATGCAGTATTTATAGATAGGATTTCCCATTGAGGAGAACTTTTCCTCGTACTCAGTCATCACATTTCCTTCCATAAGTTTTTCGTCGTTATGAAGGTCGTAAGTGATGTAATCCGCAGTCCATCCGGCTTCAGGAAGCTCTTCTACCGCAAAATCAAACAGTTCGCGGTTGTCGGTTTTAAATTCGATAAGACCATCATCTTTTAAAATCTTATCGTAGCGGGCAAGAAATTGTCTTGAGGGAAGACGCCTTTTGGCATGCCTGTCCTTTGGCCAGGGATCGGAGAAATTGAGATAGATCCTATCGACCTCTCCCTTTGCGAAGACTTTTTCTATATCCTCTGCATCCATGCGGACAAAAACCAGATTGGGCTTTTCTTCGTTTTCCATTTTTTGGACAGCACGGAGAAGGACCGCAGAGTACTTTTCGATACCGATGTAATTGATATTGGGATTAAGAGTGGCAAGATCGTTTATAAACCTGCCTTTTCCCATCCCTATTTCGATTCTGATCGGAGCATCGTTTCCGAAAAATTCATGCCATTTGCCGGCCATGGAAAAGAGCTCGTCTTCGTTAACAACGTATTTGCTGTCAGCTATCATTTCCTGGCAGCCCGTGATATTGCGTAAGCGCATAATATACTCCTTAAAATTAAAGAAACAAAACAGCAAAACGCATTATATTGTATTTGAAAAATTCTGTCAAATAAAGAGACGGAAAGGATAGACAAGAGGCGGAAAGGATAGACCCATGTTCGATATTCAGGAGGAATTAAAAAAACTTCCGAACAGCCCCGGCGTTTATATTATGAGAGACGCAGCCGGAGGCGTTCTTTACGTGGGAAAAGCCGTCAATCTTCACAACAGAGTTCGGTCATATTTCAGAAAAAATGTGGGGCGGGGTCCTGCGATCGATCAAATGATTGCACTGATAGATCATTTTGAATATATAGTAACCGACTCTGAATTAGAGGCGCTTGTGCTGGAGAACAATCTTATAAAAGAGCATTCTCCCAAGTACAATACGCTTCTAAAAGACGATAAGACATATCCATACATAAAGGTTACGCTGGGTGAGGATTTTCCCCGTGTTATGTTCTCGAGGACAATGAAAAAGGATAAGTCAAAATATTTTGGCCCATACAGTTCTGCGGGAGCGGTAAAAGATACTATCGAGCTTTTAAACAAAATATATATGCTTAGAACCTGTAACAGAACTTTGCCCAGAGATATCGGCTTAGAGAGGCCGTGCCTTAATTATCATATAGGGCAGTGCACAGCGCCTTGTCAGGGATATGTTTCAAAAGAAGAATATGCAGGTCAGGTGGCGGGAGCCTTAGAATTTTTGAACGGTAATTATAAGCCCGTATTAAAAGATCTGGAAGAAAAAATGGCGAAGGCGGCAGAAGAACTTAAATTTGAGGATGCCGCCAGATACAGAGATTTACATGCCAGCGTAAAATCGGTAGCACAAAAGCAAAAGATAACAGACAATGAGGGCGATGATAAGGATGTTATCGCTATGCATAAAGACAAAGAAGACGTTGTGGTTCAGGTCTTTTTTGTTAGGGACGGAAAGCTTATCGGAAGAGAACATTATTATATGACGCATGTGTCGGAAGACTCTGAGGCCGGTATTTTACAGGAGTTTGTAAAGCAGTTTTACGCGGGCACACCCTTTCTTCCGAAAGAGCTTATGCTCCAATATGAAATCGAGGATTCGGAACTGATAGAAAAGTGGCTCACCGAGCGCAGAGGAGCAAGGGTATATATAAAGGTTCCAAAGGCCGGAAGCAAAGAAAAACTTGTGGAGCTGGCTGCGCATAATGCGGAGATAATATTAACACAGGACCGCGAAAAGCTAAAACGCGAAGAGGGAAGAACCATAGGGGCGGTCAAGGAGATAAAAGAACTTTTGGGACTTTCAAATGCGGACAGAATGGAAGCCTTTGATATATCAAACACCAACGGATTTGAAAATGTAGCTTCCATGGTTGTATTTGAGAAAGGTAAACCCAAAAAGAGCGATTACAGAAAGTTTAGGATAAAAACAGTAGCCGGTCCGGACGACTATGCTTGTATGCGAGAGGCTCTTACCAGGCGTTTTACCCACGGAATGGAGGAAAATGCCGAACTGTCAAAAAATAATCTTGGCGCGGAGTACGGAAGCTTTTCCAAATTCCCGGACTTACTTCTTATGGACGGAGGAAGGGGGCAGGTTAATATAGCGCTTGAGGTTTTAAGCGAATTGGGACTTAACGTGCCTGTGGCCGGTATGGTGAAGGATGATTACCACAGAACAAGAGGTATCTATTTTAACAATGTGGAACTGCCGATAGATATTCACTCGGAAGGTTTTAAGTTAGTTACCAGGATACAGGACGAGGCTCACAGATTTGCTATTGAGTATCATAAATCTCTAAGGAGCAAAACCCAGGTAAAATCAATACTTGATGATATCCCGGGCGTCGGACCCGCAAGAAGAAAAGCTCTTATGAGGTATTTTTCAAATCTTTCGGACATAGCAAAGGCAAGCAGCGAAGATATAAAGAAAATTCCCGAGTTTAACGAAGCATCTGCCGAAGCGGTGGTTGAGTTTTTTAAAAACAGACAATAATCTAAAGTATTCATTTAGCTTCAAAGTAATGATTTTGCATAGATAATATGATAAAATTAAAAAGATACTGATGAAAGGTATGGGGTATAAAAATGGCGACTGTAAAACTTACAAAAGTAGTTGAAAAAATGAAGCTTGAAAATCTCACTCCCGAGATTGATATTGAAAAATTCAGGATTCACGAACCTGACATTAACAGACCTGCGCTTCAGATCGCAGGATACTATGAGTACTTTGACGCTGCACGTATTCAGATAATCGGTTACGTAGAGTATTCATATATGGAAAATGCACTCACTCCGGAAAAGCAGAGGGAAGCATTTGAAAAGCTAATGGAATATCCTATACCCGCAATAGTTTTTTGCAGAAATTTAAAGCCGAATGATATATTCCTTGAAGTGGCGAGAGAAAAGGGTCGTCCTGTTTTCATTACCAGTGAGGCTACAAGTGCATTTACGGCTGAAATCATCAGATGGCTTAATGAACAGCTTGCTCCCATGATGACTGTGCACGGAGTGCTTATCGATGTATACGGCCAGGGAGTTCTTATTACCGGTGAGAGCGGAATCGGTAAATCCGAGGCGGCGCTTGAACTTATAAAGCGTGGTCACAGACTTGTTTCGGATGACGCTGTTGAACTTAGAAAAATCAGTGATGATATATTGATGGGAACCGCTCCCGATATTACCAAGCACCTTATTGAACTCAGAGGTATCGGAATAGTGGATGTTAAAGCTCTCTACGGTGCGTCCAGCGTTAAGGATGACCAGCAGATAGACCTTGTAATTCATCTCGAGGACTGGGACAAGGATAAGGATTACGACAGACTGGGACTTGAGGATAATTATACAGAATATCTCGGTGTAAAGGTGGCAAGCCACAATATTCCGATCAGACCCGGACGTAACCTTGCAGTTATTTGTGAATCTGCGGCAGTTAACTTCAGACAGAAGAAAATGGGTTATAATGCCGCTGAGGAATTATATAAGAGATTTCAGGAAAATCTTGCAAAGCGCGGTGAAGAGGAGGAAGAGGAGCAATGAAGTACGCGGTTGGTGTAGATATAGGCGGAACTACCGTTAAAATAGGAATATTTGAAGAAAATTCTAAAATTTTGGATAAATGGGAGATTCCCACTGTAAAGACAAATGCCGGAAAACAGATCATTACAGATGTATCAAACAGTGTAAAATCCAAGCTTTCCGAGCATGGAATATCAATGAGTGACGTATTAGGACTCGGAGTAGGAGCTCCCGGAGCTGTTGATGAAAACGGATTTATGTGCGGCGGTGCGGTTAACCTCGGATGGGAGCCTTTTAACTTAAGAGAGGCTTTTGAAAAAGAGCTCGGAGGCATTACCGTAAAGGCAGCAAACGATGCAAATGTAGCTGCATTCGGCGAAATGTGGCAGGGCGGCGGAAGAGGTCACAGTGACATGGTTGCAGTTACCCTTGGAACCGGTGTCGGCGGCGGAATCATTGTAAACGGAAAAATTCTTGCCGGCGCAACAGGTGCAGGAGGAGAGATCGGACACATTCATTTGGAGGACGATGAGCCGGATACATGCGGTTGTGGAGGCCACGGATGCCTTGAACAGTATGCGTCCGCAACAGGAATTGTCAGACTTGCAAAGAGAAGACTTGCGGGGGATGATATGCCCAGCGTATTAAGAGATGGCGAGGTTTCAGCTAAAACAGTATTTGATGCCGTTAAAGCGGGAGATAAGCTTGCTATAGAAGTGGCTGAAAAATTCGGATATTATTGCGGAAAAGGGCTTGCTGCGGTGGCAAATGTGGTTAATCCCCAAGTATTTGTTATCGGCGGCGGTGTATCCAAAGCGGGAGATATTCTTATAAAATATATCGAGCCCAGCTTTTTAAAGTATGCATTCCCTCCATGCAGAGGAGCCAAATTTGCTATGGCAGAGCTTGGTAATGATGCCGGTATTGTCGGGGCGGCAGGTATGATAATAAACAACTGAGGCGGTCTATGATCAGCAAAGAAGTAATAGATAGAATAATCGAATATACTTCGCCTGAGAGTGTTAAGCTTTCGGAACCCCTAAGCAGGTATACCACCTTTAAGATCGGAGGACCTGCAAAATGCCTTGTAGATATAGGCAGTGAAAGAGAACTGACAGAGGTGTCAGGATTTCTCAAAAAGGAAAAGATTCCCTATTTTATATTAGGTAACGGAAGCAATACTTTGTTTTCTGATGAAGGATTTAACGGAGTGGTCCTTCATATAGGGAAAAACTTTTCGGATGTGGTTGTTGAGGGAAATATTATTCGTGCAAAGGCCGGAGCCATTTTGGTTTCTGTAGCCGGAGCGGCATATAAAAATTCTCTTACCGGTCTGGAATTTGCTTCGGGAATACCCGGAACCGTAGGCGGCGGGATAGTTATGAACGCAGGGGCCTACGACGGAGAGATGAAGTTTGTTACAAAGGCTGTAAAAGCTTTATCGCCCTCGGGTGAGACGGTCGTTCTTGAAGGGGATGAATTAAAGCTCGGATACAGGAGCAGCGTGTTCAGACATTCGGATTACGTGGTACTTGAGGTCATCTTTGAGTTAAAGCCCGGTAAGCAGGAAGAAATCAAGGCAAAGATGGACGATTTCAACAAAAGGCGTCGGGAGAAACAACCATTGGATATGCCGAGTGCCGGAAGTACATTCAAAAGACCGGAAGGAAATTTTGCCGGTAAACTAATTATGGAAGCGGGACTTTCGGGATTTACCGTAGGAGGAGCCGGGGTTTCCGAAAAGCATTGCGGATTTGTGGTTAATGCGGGTGGGGCCACTTCAAAGGATGTGGTCACTCTGATAGAGGAAGTGCAAAAAAGGGTGTTTGAGGTATCGGGTATCAGACTCGAGCCGGAAATCGAGATAGTGCGATGAGATTTGTAGTAGTTACCGGAATGAGTGGCGGCGGTAAGAGTACCACGCTTAAAATGCTTGAAGATATGGGCTTTTATTGCGTTGACAATATGCCTGTTTCACTTTTGGAGAAATTTGCCGAGCTTATTACACAGCCCGGTGGTGAACTTACAAAGGTGGCTTTGGGACTTGATGTCAGAAGCGGTCAGTCATTTATGGATTTGCCGAGGGTAATCGAGAGATTAAAGGAAATGAATATCAATGCAGATATTCTCTATCTGGATGCCTCGGAGAAAACTCTTATAAAAAGATACAAAGAGACCAGACGTATGCATCCGCTTTCACCCGAAGGAAGGGTTGAGGACGGTGTCAAAAAAGAGATTAAGATGCTTGAAAAGATCAAATCTCAGGCTACTTATGTAATTGATACCACCAATCTTCTCACCAGAGAATTAAAGGCACAGCTTGATGAGATTTTTGTAAAAGACAAAGCGTATAATAATTTGATGGTATCAATAATGAGCTTTGGATTTAAGCATGGAATTCCGGTTGATGCGGACCTTGTTTTTGATGTCAGATTTTTACCTAATCCTTTTTATATAGATGAACTGAAAACTAAGACCGGACTTGATAAAGAAGTAAGGGATTATGTTATGCAGTTTCAGGAAGCGGGGGAATTTGTCGATAAGATAGTGGATCTTTTGACATTTCTTATTCCAAACTATATTAAGGAAGGAAAGTATTCTCTTGTTGTAGCCGTAGGCTGCACCGGAGGAAAACACAGAAGTGTTACATTGGCACAGCAGCTTTATGACAGACTTGAGGCGCAGGGTGGATGTGGTTTAAAACTGTATCATAGGGATGTTGCCGTAGCCGGAAAATAACAGGTGATGAAATATGTCCTTTTCGGGAGATGTAAAGGAAGAATTGCTTAGAAAGATGCCTCCTGCAAGGCACTGTCAGATGGCTGAACTGGCGGGATTGTTTCATTCGTGCGGGCAAATCGGTACTGATGCGGACGGAAATGTGCACATCGGATTTGCTACGCAAGGTGATCAGGTAGTCAGAAAAGGCTTTACTTTATTGAAAAAAACATTTAATATAGTTGGGGAAATTAACGAAAAAAATCCTTCATTTATGGAATTTCTTACAAAAATGGGAGATCCTGAAAAAATAGTGGATCCTCTTATAATAAAGAATTCCTGTTGTCAGAGGAGCTTTCTTCGCGGAGCATTTTTGGGCTCCGGCTCAGTTAATGATCCGGCTAAGACTTACCATCTTGAATTTATTTGTTCAACCAATGAGAAAGCAAAGCAAATTCAAGCCGTTATAAAAGGCTTTGGCATCAGTACAAAAATTACGACTCGCCGAAAGAGCTATGTCGTGTATTTGAAAGAGGGCGAATCCATTGTAGAGCTTTTGAGCGTTATAGAGGCGCCGGGCTCGCTGATGGAGATGGAAAATGCCCGAATATATAAAGAAGTAAACAATACCGTTAACAGGCGTGTTAACTGTGAGATGTCAAATATTCGCAAAACAGTTAATGCATCTTCGAGACAGATAGAGGATATTATTTATATCAGAGACCACTACGGTCTCGACAAGCTACCTGCGAGTTTAGCCGAAATGGCCTCCGTCAGATTGGAGTTTCCGGAGGCGGCTCTTGGAGAGTTGGGTGAGCATCTGGATCCTCCCGTGGGCAAATCGGGAGTGAATCATAGATTGAGGAGATTGGGAGAAATGGCTGAAAAGCTCAGAGGGGGCTTTTTGCCATAGTCGTGAGGAGATCCGCATTAGCGGGATTATGAAAGGATGTTTATTGGTTATGAAGACAAGCAAGATTAAGGTAAACATGGAAAACGGTCAGGAGGCCAGACCTATTGCGCTTCTTGTTCAGGAGGCCGGAAAGTTCGAGAGCAAGATTTATCTTGAGATCGGCACAAAGAAGGTAAATGCCAAGAGCATTATGGGGATGATGAGCCTTGGAATGGCCGGGGGCGATGAAGTTGTTATTTCTGCAGAGGGTGAGGATGAAGACGCAGCTCTTGACGGAGTTTGCAAATTTCTTTCAGGGGAGAAATAACAGTAACCGTTTATGAGGGCGGGGTACTATCGGAAGTTTGGGTACAAGTATGAAAAAGAATAAAAAAATGCTGTTCGTGTATAATCCGAAAGCCGGAAAAGCTATGATCAGAAATAAGCTTGCCGATATTTTGGATATTTTTACAGCGAACGGTTATGAGATTACCATAGTGCCGACACAAAAGCACGGCGATGCGGCAGAGATTGTTAAAAATCGTTCTGATATATATGATGTCGTTGTGTGCAGCGGAGGAGACGGAACGCTTGATGAGGTGGTTAACGGTATGCTTTCCAGCGACCACAGGACACCTTTGGGATACATTCCCGCCGGCTCCACCAATGATTTTGCGGCCAGCTTGGCAATCCCGTCAGATATGTTAAAGGCTGCGGAGATAATAGTTAAGGGTAAAGATTTTTCCTGCGACGCGGGAAGCTTTAATGATACGAACTTTATCTACGTGGCCGCTTTTGGTCTTTTCAGCGAAATTTCATATTCAACAGATCAGCAGATCAAGAACGCCTTGGGGCATACCGCATATATTTTGAGCGGAGGAAAAGCACTCTTAAATGCCCATGCGCATAAGCTTAAGGTCACTGCTAACGGAAACACCATAGAAGACGTGTTTATTTACGGCATGATTTCCAATTCCAAGCAGGTCGGCGGATTTCAGGGAATCATGGGACCCGGAGTCGAACTTGATGACGGCGAATTTGAGGTAACTCTTATTAAAGACCCTCAGACTCCGCCCGAGTTAAATACGATACTGGTTTCTCTTCTTGAGAGAAATTTTGACAATGACCTTATGTACAGCTTTAGGACAAATGATATTATCATAGAAAGCGATGAGCCTGTGAGCTGGGCACTTGACGGCGAGGATGGAGGTTCTCACAAAAAAGTACACATAAAGACATTACCTAAAGCTATTGATATTAAGGTTATTTACCAATAAAAAAAGGTGTGTTATAATTTTCACATATTTGAAACTGTATCCGCATTATGCGGACTTAAATGTTTAAAAGCGGAGGTATAAAAAATGTTAGTATCAGCTACAGACATGCTCAAAAAAGCAAAAGCCGGTCATTATGCAGTAGGCCAGTTCAACATCAACAACCTCGAGTGGACCAAGTCCATTCTCCTTACAGCAAAGGAACTCAGAAGCCCTGTTATTCTCGGTGTTTCTGAAGGAGCCGGCAAGTATATGGGTGGTTACGACGTTGTAGTTGGAATGGTTAATGGTCTTTTAAAGGATCTTGACATTGACGTTCCCGTAGCTCTTCACCTTGATCATGGTACTTATGAGCACTGCTATAAGTGCATTGAAGCAGGATTTTCATCAATTATGTTCGACGGTTCTCACTATTCGATTGATGAGAACGTACAGAAGACTACCGAGCTTGTAAAGGCGGCTCACAGAAAGGGTCTTTCAATTGAAGCTGAGGTTGGTTCAATCGGTGGAGAGGAAGATGGCGTTATCGGAATGGGCGAGTGCGCAGATCCCAACGAGTGTAAGATGATCGCTGATCTCGGAGTTGATTTCCTTGCAGCAGGTATCGGTAATATTCACGGAAAGTATCCCGCAAACTGGCAGGGTCTTTCATTTGATACTCTTGATGCTATTCAGAAACTTACCGGAGAGCTTCCTCTTGTTCTTCACGGCGGAACCGGTATCCCTGCTGATATGATCAAGAAGGCTATTGACCTTGGTGTTTCAAAGATCAACGTTAACACTGAGTGCCAGCTTTCATTTGCAGCAGCAACCAGAAAGTATGTTGAGGAAGGAAAGGATCTTGAAGGAAAGGGATTTGACCCTCGTAAGCTTCTTGCTCCCGGAACTCAGGCTATTCACGATACCGTTAAGGAGAAGATGGAACTTTTCGGATCTGTTGGAAAAGCAGAATAATCAAATTCAATCAAAAAATCCGACCGTGTTGATACGGTCGGATTTTTTTTAATCGGTGATTATTTATCTCATAAAAGGGAGGATGCCGGGAAACGTTTGTTTCCCGGCATATATTATGAAAAAGTGTTAAACTTGTCTTAAGCGTCTAAATGTTTCTCACTTGTTAAATACAGTATAAATGTCAATAGTTTCGAAAAAATGATTTTTAGGTAAACATAATTTAAAACAATTATGAATGAATTATGAACAAAGCGCCCCTCAAAAGCTTGATTTTACAAGATTTTGAGGGGCGTTGTTATATAACCACAAAATGTTGAGTTAACATTTTTCGGGTTCAGGATAGGTTACTCCAAATGTTTCTGCGGTAACGGTTTCCATAATCTGATCCTCTAAAGGTCTGTCTGAAAAGTCTGTGGGAGTCTCAGCTATAGCGTTTACAACATCCATTCCCTCTATAACTTTTCCAAAAGCTGCGTACTGTCCGTCAAGATGAGGAGAGTTCTTGTGCATAACAAAAAACTGGCTTCCTGCGGAATCGGGGAACATGGTGCGTGCCATTGAAAGAACACCCTCGGAATGTTTTAAATCATTTTCGAATCCGTTAATTTTGAATTCACCTTTTATTGAATATCCGGGGCCACCCGCTCCGGTCCCCTCGGGATCTCCGCCCTGGATCATAAATCCTCTGATAACTCTGTGAAAAATGAGACCGTTATAAAAGCCCTTATTTACCAAACTGAGAAAATTGTTAACGGTATTGGGGGCGATTTCGGGATAAAGCTCTGCTTTAAATGTATCGCCGTTCTTCATAGTGAAGGTGACAACGGGATTTTGTGACATGTATTAGTCCTCCTTAATAATAAATTGCATATATTTTTCCTAATTTTCGTTATTTTTAACAAAAATTACAATAATTATTATACACCAAACAAGGGGGAATTATTAGTCCAAAACAATAAAATTATGCTAAAATATCTATATTGTTTAATCTGTAAATGTGAGTACTGCATCGTTAGTTTTTTCGACGAATTACATTTCAGAAATTTATTAACAGGAGTGTGAATTTATGGAAAACAATGTTAACAACAAAGTCGGATTCTTTGCATCGATGAAATTTAAAATAATTATCATGGTTGCTATAAGCGCTATCTTCACATCAAGTGTTATTGTAGCTATGATGCTTCCGACATTTAAAAAGGATATCCAGGAAGTAAACTCAGAGTATTTGCTTGATATGTCAGTGGCTTACGGTACCCTTATGGATGATGTTTACCAGGCAAGGGGAGCGGAGTCATTAGCTGATTATGATTTGCTTAACGGACTTCTTTCCGGAGTAAAGATTTCCAACTTCAGTACCAGCTATGCATACATGGTTAGTGCAGACGGAACAATGCTTTACCATCCTACGGCCGACAAAGTCGGAAATCCTGTAGAGAACGTAATGGTTAAAGGACTGGTAAGTGATATCCAGGCCGGCAAGGATTTATCCGGACAGTGCGATTCAATTGAATATTTATTTAAGGGCGCTTACAAAATGGCTTCATACCATGTTGGACCCAACAACAGTTATATTCTTATTGTAACTGCTGATAAGGATGAGGTTATGGCAGAGTCGAAGAGAATTACCACAATGACATTTATTGTAGTAGGTGTGGTATTTGTCATAGTTATGGCTATCAGCATTGTATTCATTACATTCCTTATTAAGCCCCTTACAATTCTCACCGGAGTTATCGATAAGCTTGCACAGCTTAACCTTACCAGAAATGAGGGAACTACCGGTATCAAGAAGCGTAAGGATGAGATGGGTGTTATCGCCAGAGCGGTCAGCAACCTCAGACATGAACTTGTTGACATTGTTGGACGTATCTCTGGGAACAGTGATGAACTTGCAAACGCAAATAATGATTTCATCGAGAAGTTCCAGGAGATTTCAGAGAACGTATCAAATGTAAATATTGCAGTAGAAGAGATTGCGGAGGGAAGTACCTCTCAAGCTCAGGAGACCACAGCAGCCGGAGAACAGGTTGGAAACATCGGTACCGTTATCGAGCAGAATGTTCACAATGTAGAGATGCTTGAAAATACGGTTAAGCAGATGACCGATCTCTCCAATAAGGCAAGCTCTACTCTTAACGGACTTAAGTCCATCAATGAGCAGACTTCAGAAAATATTGCAATCGTATCAGAGCAGACAAACAATACAAATGCGTCAGCGACCAAGATTCAGGAAGCTGTTACCCTTATACAGGATATTGCGAGCCAGACCAACCTGCTTTCACTCAATGCTTCAATCGAGGCAGCAAGAGCAGGAGAGGCAGGACGCGGATTCGCAGTCGTTGCTGAAGAAATCAGAAAGCTTGCTGATGATTCTGCAGCCAGTGCAAATGAAATCAATAATATCGTTGAAGAGCTTATTGAGAATTCTAACAAGAGTGTTGGAAAGATGCAGGAGGTTACCGCAGATTCCAATCGTCAGATGGAAGAGCTTCAGACTACTATCGATTCCTTCGATTCACTTCGTCAGTGTGTTGAGGAAGTTTCAAATGCATCCAGTGATATTACTGTTCAGATGACAGATCTTGAGAAACAGAAGAATATCATCAGCGGTGTGGTAGAGCAACTTGCAGCGATTTCGGAAGAGAATGCGGCATCTACCGAAGAGACAAGTGCTTCTATGCAGACTCTCTCCGGAGCGGTACAGGCTTGCCAGGAAGAAACAGGGGTTCTTGGACAGCTTAGCAAGGAACTTACAGAAGAGGTTAGTAAGTTTGTGCTTTAATTAAAGTGGGTTAGGTATTGTTACCTTATATAACAATTAGAGAAGTGTATATATAAAAAGGAAAGGCATGACCAATAGGTCATGCCTTTTCTTTACATATAAAATGTATAAAGGAGAGAGAAAGAATTATCTGAGTCCCATATATTATATAGATTGAACATTACTGTTATGCTTCTTCGTAATAAAGCTTTACCTGGATGTTTTGGCTGTAATCTCCGAATGTCTCTCCGAATAATGTAAGGCCGCCGCAGTTTGCGGTGTCCTCGGGTACGGAGAAAGTGAAGTCTATATTACTGTTGTAATCAATACCAAGGTCGGCAATCGTTGTGGAGGAAAGCTTATGGGTTCCATCCATAAAAGTGCCGGCATTATTTATAATGAGGGTTTTTAACAACCCATACTGATTAAGCATATCGGGCCACCAGTTGGGAACCAGCATTCCCCTTCTGTTTCCAAAATCGCCGGGGCTTATCCATTTTCCAAGGGGGTGTGAATTTATGTCAAAATAGATATCGCTGGGATAATCATCATTGAATTCAGGGCATTCGGAACAGATTTCAAAAGAGACCTGTATTTCAGTAAGCCGCTGACCGGGTTTTAAACGGTTAGGAAAGTTATAAGTAACGAATCCGTGTCCGATCCATAAAATATCGGCTTTGAATCTTTCGGGATAAGAGAAAACCTTAGGATTGTCCAGGTCTCCTATAAGATTGCCGGAGGTAGATAATCCGCAGGTGGGATGAACCTCAACATTTGTGTAATGACCGATTGAAATATCATCGCTGTAGCAATTTCTTGCTGATTTGCCACCGGCACTGTTCATGTCTACTATAAGACGTTCATGCCTGGGCCTTACAACCTTCATGATGCCGCGCTTTCCGGAGGTGGTTTGAATTGCAACCAGCCCGGCGCTCTCAAGCTTGCTAACATGCATAGAGATCGCACTGTTTGTAAGCTCCAAAGTCTCGGCAAGGTCATTCATACTCATATTGTCGTTTTCGCTGATAAGTTCCATAATGCGAAGACGCATGGGAGCGCTCAATGCCTTAAAGACTTCTTCTGCTTCGCTTAATGAATTAAAGTAAAGCACGCCTTTTCCCCTTTTCTTATACTCTTTAGTTAAATATGCTATACAAACACATAATTCAATACTTAAGCGAAACATTAAATGTTAAACTATGCGCTTAATTAGCATTATATAATGCGTAAAATTAGATGTCAATACAGAATTAGTATTGGTCAAAATGCACAAATATTGATAATTATTTTCTATTTCACTTAAACGATTAAGGAGTTGCGAAGAATTAAGAAAGTTAGTAAAGTATAGATAAGTTTCATCAAAAAAGAAACCATTTCACTCGAAAGTGAAATACAAGCAAAATAGTCCACACAAAAGTATAAAAAATCAATCAAAAAATGAATTATAATCTACTTTTTGTTAAAAGTTAAACAAAATAGTGAACTATTCACTTATTTTTTAATAAATCAATAAGGAAAATGAAGAAGAGATTACAAAAGAAACCGAAAGGGGAAAGAGGAAGAGGATGACTAAATTCTACATTAATCCTAAAAACAAGAAAGGACATATCAATCCTGAAATCCAGGGACACTTTTCAGAACATCTCGGAAGATGTATTTACGAAGGTATATATGTTGGCGAGGATTCAAAGATTCCTAATGTGAACGGAATGAGAAAAGATGTCGTTAAGGCACTTAAAGAAATTAAGATACCGGTACTTCGCTGGCCCGGCGGATGCTTCGCAGATGAATATCATTGGAAAGACGGTATCGGCCCAAAGAAGAATCGTAAAAAGATGATAAACACTCACTGGGGCGGAGTCGTAGAGGACAACAGCTTCGGTACACACGAATTCATGGAGCTGGCTAAGCAGCTTGGATGCAAAACCTACGTTAACGGTAATGTAGGAAGCGGAACTGTTCAGGAGATGAGCGAATGGGTTGAGTATATGACCTTTGAAGGCGTATCACCCATGGCAGACCTTAGAAAAAAGAACGGAAGCAAAGATTCCTGGAAAGTAGATTTCTTTGGAGTCGGAAATGAGAACTGGGGATGCGGCGGTAACATGACCCCCGAATACTACGGAAACCTTTACCGCAGATATCAGACTTATGTTAGAAACTATAAGCCCGATGCTCCTATTTTCAAAATCGCCTGCGGACCTAACGTAGATGATTACAACTGGATGGAAGGAGTGCTTAAGACCTGCTTTGCAGCACCCGAATTCCTCCACGGATTTATGGACGGTATAAGCCTTCATTATTATACTCATCCGGGCGGATGGGAGAACAAGGGAAGTGCCACCGAGTTTGATGACAAGATGTGGTATCAGACATTAAAGAAAACTCTTTACATGGAAGACCTCATCAATCATCACGCAGCAATCCTTGACAAGTATGATAAGCAGGGTAAAGTCGGACTTATCGTAGATGAGTGGGGAACCTGGTTCGATTGCGAGCCCGGCACCAACCCCGGATTCCTCTATCAGCAGAACACAATCCGCGATGCACTTGTTGCAGGTATTAACCTTAATATCTTCAATAAGCATTGCGACAGAGTCAGAATGGCAAATATCGCTCAGATGGTTAACGTACTTCAGGCAGTGATACTGACAGACGGAGATAAGATGATTAAGACTCCTACCTATCATGTATTCAATATGTACAAACACCATCAGGATGCAGAACTTATCGATAGCTTCATTGAAACCGAGGAAATCGGACTTGAGGACCAGAACATGGTTCCCAACCTTACCGAATCTGTTTCAATCGGAAAGGACGGAAAGATTCACATCACCGTTACCAATCTTTCTATTAAGAAGGCATATTCAATCGATGGTGAGATTGCAGACACAAAGATAAAGAGCGTTAAGGGCGAGATAGTAGGCGGTGAGATCCATTCTCACAATACTTTTGCAAAGCCCAATACCGTTAAGGTAAACAAATTCGAAGACGTAAGCTTCAAGGATGGAAAGATTAAGTTCAAGATTCCTGCAAGCAGCGTTCTTCATCTCGAAGTAACCGTATAAAAAAGCAAATTAAAAAGCGGGCTCAGTGATGAGCTGAGCCCGAAACGTAAGGGAGATCCACTTATGTTTCGCAACAGGATTAAAAAATCAGTATCAATCTTAATATCAACAGCAATGGTAATTGGAAGCGTTTCGGCAAACAGCTCGGCATCTTTTGCCGATACTGTCGGCGAGGAAACTGCAGAGGTAAACGACAACCTCGCTATATCTCTCGATACAGATGCTATCGGAGACAGACTTACCTCCAATTATACTTGTGTCAGCGCCGGATACACAGCGCCGGAATACTCAAAGGATCAGATAAGCTATGTGATAGCTGACTGCGTAACGGATGATTCCGTTTTGACAGATGATACTTATGATTATGAAGGTTCAACAAAGGTTGCATCCGTTAAAGCGGGAGATACTTTCAAGGTCACGATTGATATCCCGGAGACAGCTGTATATTGGATGGGACTTGACTATCTTTCGTATGATGCATCAATCCTTCCCGTTGAGATTGGAATAATGATTGATGGCGAATATCCTTTTTACGAAGCGCGAAGCATGGTTTTTGAGACCACGTGGATTTCAAAAAATCTTGACACAGACCGCTACGGAAATGAGATAGTAGCACTTCCCGATAATCTTATCAGATGGGAGTACAAGAATGCGATGGATTCCAGCTATCGTTATTCACAGCCCCTTGGCATAGAGCTTGAGGCGGGTGCCCATGAGCTTGAGTTTGTTGTTCAGGAAGGAACGGTGCTTATAGGAAATATTACTCTTGAAGCACCTAAAAAGATTGCTGATTATACCGGCTCCGAAAAAGCAGAAGGAAGCGAACTGATCACAATTGAAGCGGAGGATTTCTACTATAGAAATGACTCTTCAATTCATGCCACCGGAGAATATTCATCAAAGATCAATCCTTTAAACACGAAGGTGACAGTGCTTAATATCACTGATGAGGATTCGTTTAATGAAGCCGGCCAGACAGTCACATATCAGTTTGACGTAGAAAAAGCAGGTTTTTATTACATAGGAATGAACTACCGCCAGTCAGAGAAAAATGACTTCCCGGTATTTATAGATTGGAAAGTAGACGGAGAAATCCCGAACACTGCATTTTATTCTTATCCAATGCAGGCAAACAATAATTTTAAAACCAGAACTTTAGAGGATGAGAACGGCGATAAATTAAGCGTATATTTAGAGCCCGGTACCCACACTGTTTCACTTACTATCAGCGCAGAGAATTTACGCTATGCTCTTGAAAAAGTAGATGAAATCATGAGCGGTGTAAGCGACCTTTCACTTGAAGTTACAAAGGTTGCCGGAACAAACACAGATAAATACAGAGATTTAAGACTCGTAAGATATATTCCCGACATAAAGGAAAGACTTGAAGGCTGGACCGAAGAGTTATATGCACTTGCTGAAAAGGCTACAGAGTATGTAGACACCGACGACGCGGATAAAGTAGCTGCTTTCTCATACTTACTTATAGCAGCAAGACAGCTTGAGGATCTGGCGGAAGACCCCAACGAGCTTGTATACAGAGTAGGAGAACTCTCAACAAGTACAAACTCGGTAAACACACAGATAGCAAACTTCGTAGACCTGATAAACGATAACGACATCGCGATAGACAGAATTTATATCTATCAGGAAGGCGCAAAACTTCCCAGGGGATTAAATGTGTTTAAGGCCGCAGGAATGTCCATAGCAAGATTCTTTAATTCATTCTTTGGACAGTCATATTCGTCAAGCAATGCAAATGAGGAACATATTCAGGTTTGGGTTAACAGACCGAGAACATATGTAGAGATCATGCAGAAGATGATCGATGAGGACTTCACTCCCGAAACCGGAATTGAAGTAGACCTTTGCCTCATGACTGATGCACAGAAACTTATCCTTTCAAATGCATCAGGAGACACTCCCGATATTGCAACAGGAATAAACTACTCAATTCCTTATGACCTTGCAATTCGTGGTGCTCTCGTTGATATGACTCAGTTTGATAATTACAAAGAAGTATTCGGAAGGTATTCGGATGGTCTTTTGGTTCCTTCCGTAGTCGGAGAAGGATTCTACTCACTTCCCGAAACCATGAACTTCTACGTAATGTTCTATCGTACAGATATTTTAAACAAGTTGGGACTTGAGCCTCCCACTACAATGGATGAGCTCATCGCAATGCTCCCCGACTTACAGATGAGAGGCTTAAACGTGTATTATCCGACAGCACCTATGTCGGCAATGAGAAACTTCCACGGAACCACACCTCTTATTTTCCAGAACGGCGGAAGCCTTTACGGCGAGACTGCAATGGATATAAATGTTGACAGTGAGGAAACCGTAGAAGGCTTTACACAGCTCACAGAGTTATTTACCTTATATGATTTGCCTGTTGATGTACCTAACTTCTATCAGCACTTCAGAAACGGAGATTTGCCGATAGGAATTGCAGACTTCAACTCTTACAACCTCATTCTCAATGCGGCTCCCGAGATTGCAAACTCATGGGCGATAACGTTGGTACCCGGAGTTGAAGACCCTGAGACCGGAGAAATATACAGATACATGGCAGGCGGTGCCGAAAGCTCGGTGATGTTTAATTCCACACCCGAAAGAGAACAAAAAGCATGGGACTTCCTCGAGTGGTGGTCAAGAGCTGAGGTGCAGGCTGAATTCGGACAGAGACTTCAGATCCTCTACGGAGATGAGTATATCTGGCCTACCGCAAATATTGAAGCATTCGGAATGCTTCCTTATCCCACATCGGATAAGAACATCATCATGGAGCAGTCCTCATATATCTTAGAGGCACCCAGACTTCCCGGAAGCTACATGATGGAGCGTGAACTTTCAAACGCATATAACGATGTTGTTGTAAACGGAGACAGCATCAGATCCAGAATCGATGAAGTGGTTAAAACCGTAAGTCGTGAGACCGAAAGAAAACTCATTGAGTTCGGCTTTACGGATTCGGATGGAAATGTAATCGAACCTTATGTTGCACCTAATGTAGAAACGGTTCGAAGGATAATGAGTAAATAAGGGTTAGAGCTATGGCAAAATCAACTGTAGGAAAAAGATCGCATAACAACAAGGCCGGATACATATTTGTATTCCCCTATGCAGCGCTTTTCGTAGTATTTATACTGGCGCCGGTTGTGATGGCAGTAATACTGTCCTTTACAAACTTCAACGCAATTCAGTTTCCGAAGTTTGTAGGATTTCTAAACTATATCAACCTTATTACAAGCGATGATGTGTTTATGAAATTTGTATTACCGAACACCATCAAATATGCACTTATAGTCGGAGTAGGAGGTTACGTACTGGCGTTCCTCCTGGCGTTTGGACTTGCAAACCTCCCTAAGGTACCGAGAACCATATTCGCGCTCATTCTTTATTCGCCGAGTATGACAACCGGTGTAGCGATGAGCGTTCTTTGGAAGATACTTTTCACCGGAGACCAGACAGGATACTTAAACAGCTGGCTGATGGATATCGGACTTATAAACGAACCGATCATCTGGCTTAATAATGCACAGTTCCTCCTTCCTATAGTTATCATCATCGGATTGTGGAGCAGCATGGGTGTAGGATTCCTTTCAATACTTGCCGGACTGTTAAACGTAGACGAATCGCTCTACGAAGCGGCAGCAATCGACGGAGTAAAGAACAGGTTCCAGGAAATGATTTATGTAACGATTCCCAGCATGAAGCCGCAGATGCTCTTCGCAGCGGTTATGCAGATTGTAGGAGCTTTCCAAAACGGTACGATAGCTACAATGCTTGCCGGAAACCCTACTCCGGGTTATTCCGCACAGCTCATTGTAAACCATATTGAGGACTATGGATTTATCCGATATGAGATGGGATATGCAGCAGCCGTATCCGTAATACTTTTGTTGATAGTACAGATATTCAGCTCGGTATCAACCAAGCTGTTCGGCGAGAAGGATTGAGAAAGGAGGTAACGAAATGGCATATAAGGGACACAGAATGAACCCTGACAAGTTTGAAAAAGGTCAGATAAAGATATACCTGCTCGTACTTCCTATGGTACTTCTTTGCGGACTGCCGATTATATTCATAATCTTCCACGCATTTAAACCTATGGAAGAGCTTTTCGCTTTCCCTCCGAAGTTTATCACGGTTCACCCGACACTCGATAACTTCGTAAAGCTGATCAAAGCTTCAAGAACAGGAAGCATTCCTCTATCGAAGTACTTTTTCAACAGTATCTTCGTTACAATAGCGGTTGTGTTCGGATCGCTTCTATTCTCGACCATGGCTGCATACGCTCTTTCAAAGATCAAATTTAAGGGCGCAAAGATAATGATGCAGATTAACCAGATAGCGCTTATGTTCGTATCCGTTGCGGTTATGATTCCCAGATACCTGGTTGTTAATAAGCTCGGAATGATTGATACATACTGGGCGGAAATTCTTCCTCTTATTGCGCTTCCCGTAGGACTGTTCCTTATTAAACAGTTTGTCGACCAGGTACCCGATTCACTTATTGAAGCGGCGTACATGGACGGAGCGAAGGAATGGCAGATTTATTTAAAGGTTATATTACCGCTGATCAAACCTGCGATTGCCACTGCGGCAATTCTGGTGTTCCAGCAGGTTTGGAACAATTTGGAGACATCCAATTACTACGTAAACGATGACTCGATAAAAGCACTTGCATTTTACATGAACACACTTACTTCAACGACAACCACCAACACTGTCGCAGGTCAAGGAATTGCAGCAGCTGCATCGCTTATTATGTTCCTGCCCAACCTGATTTTGTTCTGCATACTGCAAAAGAACGTCATGAACACCATGGCACATTCCGGTATCAAGTAATCATTAAAGAGGTAGCAAAGTGAAAAACAGGATTAAAAAAATAATCAAATCCATACTGCCGATTGTGATTGCGGGAGTCGTTTTTGCAGGCAGCAATGCAACGGCGTTTGCGGATGCCCCCTACAAAACATATACGGTTGATGGATATGGATCTGTTACGGAAACTCAAACAGCATACCTTCCGTACGAGACAATTACAAAAATCGGAGATGAAACGCTTCTCACACCTACCGACTTTACCATAGTGAATGACGAATTCATTTATATATTGGACAGCGGTAACAAGAGAGTTGTTGTATCTGATATGGCCGGTGAACTTGTAAGAACATTCGGCGAGGGAACTCTTGTAGGCCCCAGAGGTATATATGTTACAAGGGATTTAACAACATATGTTGCCGACAGAGATGCGAGTGCGATTTTCGTATTTGATAAAGACGGAAACCTTATCGATACATATACCAAGCCCACGGAAGCCATGTATGGCGAAACCCAGGATTTCCTGCCTTTAAAGGTTGTGGTTAACAAATCCGGAACCATATATGCAATCTGCGAGTCCAACACAAACGGTATAGTACAGATAAGCCCTGTTGAAGACGGTACATTCCTTGGATACTTCGGTACCAATGCCACAAAGGCAAACCTTTGGACGGTTATCTGGAGAGCGGTTCTCACAGATGCACAGCGTGCAAAGATGCAGTCAAATATCCCTTCAACTCCCGACAATATGGCTATAGATGAGAAAGGTGTCATCTATACCATAACAAGAGGTGAGGCTCTTGATACCTTAAAAAGACTCAATATTGCCGGAGTAAATATGATAGAGACCACCGATTTCCCCGATATCCCGGCAGCGGTGGCGGCAGGAAACCATGATAACGTATTTGTTGCAACTCAGACAGGATTTATTTACGAGTACAACAACGAAGGCGACCTGCTCTTCATGTTTGGCGGAAGCGATGACGGAAAACAAAGAATCGGACTTTCGACAAAGGTCGAAGCAATTCAGATAGGTCTTGATGACAAGATTTATTTACTGGATTCCGAGATGGCCCAGATCCAGGTATTTGAGCCTACAGAGTTTACATCATATCTTCACAGCGCACTCTTCCTTTTCTCAAAGGGACGCTACGAAGAAAGTAAAGTTCCCTTCGGAAAAGTACTTGAGATGAACAACCTCTTCACATATGCCAACATGGCAATGGGAAAGGCACTTTATAAAGAAGGCGACTACGAGGGAGCCCTCAGCTATGCCAGAATTGCAAAAGACAGTGAAGGTTATTCCGATGCGTTCTGGGAAATAAGAAATGTATGGCTCAAGAAAAATCTTACCTGGATAGCGATAGTGATAATCGTTATAGTTATCGCGGTTACAGTTATAAAGGTTTTAAATAAAAAGAAACATATTCTGGACAAGCCCAAGGCATTTTTTGCAAAGATAGGAGAAGTAAAACTTATAAAGCAGTTAAGATACATGTTCTACTTTATGAGACATCCTATAGACGGAAGCTACGGAATTAAGCGCGAAGGAAGAGTTTCGGTATTATCCGCAAACATTATTCTTGTAGTCGGAATAGTATTTTACATCATAAACAAATATTTCTGCGGTTTCCTTACAAAGACCGTCAGAGAAGGACAGTTCGATGTGCTGTCCGATATAGGAATGATACTTATAGCGCTGATTGCGGTTGTATCGTGCAACTACCTGATGTGTACGATCAACGACGGTGAAGGAAGATTTAAGGATATTTATTGCACACTTATTTATTCATTTTCACCGTACCTGATACTTACACCGATAATTTTCATTCTTTCACATGTTGTTTCCAACAACGAAATCTTCTTCGTACAGTTTGGAACGATCTGCATGTGGGTATGGATAGCGGTTCTTGTATTTATTGGTATTCAGGAAATCAACAACTATTCGGCTCTTGAAACTGTAAAGATAATTCTTCTTACAATATTTACGATCCTGATAGTAGCGCTGCTTATATTTATTATTTATGTACTTTGGTCGCAGGTATTTGACTTCCTGCAGTCGATAATCGGAGAGGTGGTGTATAGAATTGGCTCATAAAAAAATAGCTAAAATAATAACATCTCTCCTGGTATCCGCGCTGGTGGTAAGTGCGGTGCCGAACACAACCCTCCCCTTTGGTCTTGGAATCGCCTCTGCTGCGGAAGCTGCTACGGAAATCGACGGGCACGCTTTTGTAGCAGAGAGCACCAAGTACCGTCTCTACATGAAGGAAGAGGATCTCTCCCTTGTAGTAGAGGATAAGGATACCGGAGCTTATATGGATTCGGCCATCAGCTATGACGATGGAAAAAATAACGCCAGCTGGATTGGGGCAATGAAGTCTGCTATCGTTATCACGATGATAAACGGAAACGATGATACCCAGCAGGCCGATCTTATAAACGATGATGTAAAAAAGGATATCACATACAGTGATAAAGGCTTTGTAGCAAAGCTCTACTGGACAAAATACAAATTCGGAATGACCTTAGAGGTTATACTTACCGATGACGGCCTTGTGGCGAATATTCCGGATGAAAGCATTGTAGAAGACGGTGAGAGCTACTACATAGGAACTATAGCCCTTTATCCCTACATGGGAAACTCATATCTCGATGAAAAAGAAGGATACATCCTGGTTCCTGACGGAAACGGAGCGCTTATTCATCTGAATGATAAAGAGGGAAGATTTAAGAGCGGATTTTCCGGATTTATATACGGAACCGATGTAGGATTTGATGAATCCGATGTAACTACTCTTTTAAAGGACAGATACAATACGATTTCCGAATCTGAGCAGGTTATAGCACCGATATTCGGAATAGCACATACGGATGATGAAATCGCTTATCTCGCAGTTGTCGAAGACGGAGAAGCGAGAGCTTCAATAGAGTGTATTCCCAACGGAGTATCGGTAGATTACAACAGAGCATATGCAAAGTTTTTACTTAGAAAAGCATATACTCAGCCCACAAGTAACAATTCAACTGCCGGTTCGCTTCACATTTTTGAATCTGAGCGAAGCCACTCTGACTTAAGAGTAAGATATTTGTTCCTCTCAGGTGAAGAAGCAAGTTACTCCGGAATGGCCAAGGCATACAGAAACTACCTGTTGGCCGGCGGACTTTTAAAAGCAGCGGATACGTCATACAACACAAGAATTGATTTCCTTGGAACAGAGAGAGAAAGCTGGGTTCTTGGAACCACAGCGGTTGTGATGACAACCATAGATGATATCTATGAAATATACGATGAGCTTGCAGCCGAAAATGTGACCGATATTTTCACAGTTTACAAGGGATGGCAGAAAGGCGGCCTGTATAACCTGCCCATAAGCTACTATAGTGTAGAGCCTAAGATAGGGGGAAAAGCCAGACTTACAAGCCTTATAAACGATGCCGAAAGCAAAGGAATTGATTTCTACTTATACAACAACGCATTACTTATAAACCCCGATGAAAAGAATGCAACTTTCAACGTGGTTAAAAAGATCAATAAGAGAAAATTTGAACTAAAAACATACATGGATGTATATGAAAACTTCCTTTACATCACACCTACAAGAACCGACGTGCTCCTTTCGAGATTTGTAAAGAGTTATACATCAAAGAATGTAAATAACCTGGCACTTGCGGGAATTACAAACACTCTTTTCTCTTATAACTACAGTGGCTCAAATTACACAAGGTTTGACACACAGGAATCATACTTAAGCACAGCAAATACCATAAAGAATAAGACGAATCTTGTTATGGAACAGCCTTTTGCATATCTCTGGGCTGATACGAATGCATTCCTCGATATGCCGTTATACACATCTTCATATATCTTCGAAGATGAGAGCGTACCTTTCTTGAGCATGGTATTAAAGGGAAGCATTCCGGTATATGCACAGTATGTTAACTTTGAGGCCAACAAGCAGGAATTCTTCCTAAAGATGATAGAGAGCGGATCTTATCCTTCCTTCTACATTACAAAGGAAAGTTCCTCAGAACTTATTTATACAAACTCAAGTGATATTTACAGCTCGGAATATTCTTCTTATAAAGAAACGATCAAGAAGTATAACGAAGAGTTAAAGGCGCTAAACGAAAAGCTTGGCACCGCAAATATAGAAAATCATGAGATTTTGGATTGCGGAGTGACAAAGGTTACTTATTCAAACGGCGTTAAGGTATATGTAAACTACAGCTCCAAAGAACAGGTCGTAGATGGAATAACCATTGGTGCGATGTCCTATGAGGTAGATGGGTAATGAGCGAAAATTTAAATCAGGAAAAATTTAATAACTCGGTTCCCACAAAAGAGGATAAGAAGCAAAAGAGGGTTAAGGTAAAACGAGGAAAGCTCGAAGCCCGTGAAGCCAGAATGGGTTACTTCTTTGTTCTTCCCTGGATCATCGGAACACTGATATTTGTTCTGATTCCGTTAGGACAGTCCTTTTACTACATGTGGTACAACATCAGGATTACTCCTTTGGGAACAAAGTTCAACTTTGTAGGAACCGGTAACTTCACACAGATCTGGCTGGAAAACCCTGAGTTTCCACAACAGCTGGTAACCTATATCTGGCAGACGATAGTAGAGGTTCCGATAATCGTAGTATTCGCGCTTATGATTGCTATGATGCTTAACGGAAAGATCAAGATGAAAGGATTTTTCAGACTAATCTTCTTCTTGCCCGTAATCATCGTAAGCGGACCGGTTATGAACATGCTTGTGAGCGAGGGAGCATCGACAATCCCCGCCATGAACACTCAGGCGGTAATAAATGCGCTCGACAGCTTCCTACCGACAAAGATGGCGACATCCATCGGTGAACTTTTCGGAAATATGATCATGGTTCTCTGGTATTCCGGAGTGCAGATCCTTATATTCCTCTCGGCACTGCAAAAGGTTGACCCATCGCTTTACGAAGCGGCAAAGATCGACGGTGGTTCCGGTTGGGAATGCTTCTGGAAGATCACACTTCCTACAATAAAAAACTTCATACTTTTAAATGCTGTTTACACAGTAATATTCCTATCGAGCAACGAACAAAACGAACTTATCAATATGATTAAAAGCGCAATGTTCTCAGGTACAAAGGAGAAGGGTTACGGATATGCATCCGCAATGGCCTGGATGTACTCGATAGTAGTTACACTGATTGTTTTACTCTTCTTCTTAATACTCGGAAACAAGCACGATGTCTATGACAGAATGGTTGCCAAGAGAAAGAGAATGCTTAAGAGAGAAGAGAGATTATCAAAGAAGATAGAAAGGAGGAGCATAAGAAATGAGAGGAAACTCCAGCGCGCAAGACGCAGCCACCGCTACAAGACCTACGACGGCCGTGGCGACTATTAAAAAAGTTTTCACCAAAGAAAAGCTCCACCGTTTCATCTTTGGTACCAGAGAAAAACAAGGCGTCGGAAAGATGATAGTGATATATGCACTGCTCATCTGTATCGGATTTGTTTATCTTTACCCCATGCTTTATATGGTAAGCACAAGCTTTATGAGCAGGGATGACCTCCTTGATACTTCGGTAAAGTGGTTGCCCGGAAGCTTTTATATTCAAAACTATATTGATGCGGGAAAATCAATGGACTTTGTTATGAGTTTCCTAAAAGGAATAGCTATAGCAGGTCTCCCCACACTCATAAATATAGTTATCTGCATGATGGTTGGTTACGGATTTGCAAGATATGACTTTAAGGGCAAAAAGATAATGATGGGACTTCTTATATTCTCATATATCCTGCCAAGTCAGGTAACTATGATACCGACCTATGTGCTTTACAACAATATGAAGATCCTCGGCACTTTGTTCACCTTTATAATACCGGCAATATTCGGTAACGGATTAAACGCACCGATATTCATACTGATTTTCTATCAGTTCTTCAAGCAGATACCTAAGGTACTGACTGAGGCTGCGGCAATCGACGGAGCCGGCCATTTCAAGACCTTCTTCAGAATAGCGGTTCCTTCAGCTATACCGGCTATCGTTACCGTAGTTCTGTTCTCATTTGTATGGTACTGGAATGAGTCATATTTGACAGAACTTTACGTACAGGGATTATCTGCAAAGAGTGTATGGACCAACCTGGTTGTACAGCTTAAAAACTTCGATACATCCTTTGAGAACAGAGCAACCGTTGGTGATACCGCAACAAGCTTAAATGAATCGGTGAGAATGGCGGCGACGACTATAAGTATTTTGCCTTTGCTGGTAATGTATCTGATACTCCAGAAGCAATTCGTTGAAAGTATCGACAGAGCCGGAATCACCGGTGAATAAAGATTTTCGTCTTTTTTGGAAACTGTGTATATATCGCATCTCCCCTCGGAAGGTAGGGGGGAGGGGCGTATAACATAAAAACTATTTTTCATAAATAAAGGAGGATATTATGAAAAAGAACAAAATTGTAGCTACTCTTCTTTCAGTGGCTATGGCAGCTACCCTTCTTGTAGGCTGTAGCGGTGGTAACGGCGGAAGCGCCGGCGGATCCACCGGTGGAGTTGATGAGAACGGTGTAACTACCGACAACATCACCCTTACATATTGGCACTATGAGGATGAGACTACCATGAATCTTTTGGCGGAAGCTTTCATGAAAAAGTACCCCAACATCACGGTAGAGACCAAGCAGATCACTGATATGTCAACCGACCTTTCAGCAGCTGCAGCAGCAGGAAATTTCCCTGATGCATTCTGTGCTACAGACTCAGACACCGCTCTTGCAAATATGTATTGGGCAGACATCACTGAGTACGTAGAGAACGATCCCGATATGGATCAGATGCTCTACTCAATCAAGAACTACGGTATCGGTAAGTTCGATACAGATCACTGGTATGCAATGCCTGTATGGTATCAGCCCAGTGCAATTTTCATCGACCGTAACGTAATCAACAAGTTAAACCTTGAGATGCCCAGAACCGACTGGACATGGGATGAGATGATTCAGCTCATCAAGGACGCAACCGTTGATGATCGTACCGGAATGAAGTACTACGGACTTGGATACTACAACCGTCTTGACTCACTTTACGGAATCGCTGCCTGCGCTACCGCAGAGCGTGCAATCAAGGGTGAGTTCGGATTTGACGGAACCGACTTCGACCTTAGATATTGGGCAATCGGTGAGGAAGAGTTCGGTAACCTTAAAGTAAACGGATATGTAGCTCCTCAGCAGGATACTCAGGCTATGGAAGACTGGTCCGGCGACTGGGGAACATGGTTTGGTGCTACCGGACATGTAGCTATCTTCTCAGAAGGATTCTGGTCATACATGAACCTTTGGGGAACCGATGGTTATCAGGAGCAGTACGGACTTGATATCGTTCCCTATGTAACTCCTAATGTTGTAGATGAGAAGGAACACAACATCATTGCAAACATGTACATGGGTGGTATTTCATCCAGCACCGAGCATCCTTACGAGGCATATCTCCTTCTTAAGTGGATGGGTATCGGAACTGAAGGATGGAACGCTCGTCTTGATATTTACGAGGATGAGAGCATCACAAACGCTTCAGGCACCGCTCTTAAGCATGCTAACATGCCTGTTCCCATGACCACCGATGAAGGTGTATGGGAGAGATACAAGGCTATGTTCCCTCAGGATGAGGAGCACAAGATGTACTGGGATGATTATTTCGCATCTATCACAAGACCTGTTCCTTACGGCTGGTATAACATCGCCGGATATTGGAACTTCTGCGATCAGTACTTCAACAAGATCGGTATTCACGATCTCGTAGATGCAGGTACAGCACATCCCGCTGACTATGCAGCTGAGGCAAGTGAGCAGGCTAACTACTACCATGCTGAGGCAATGATTTCTTACTTTGGACCTTCAGGATACGATGTACTCTCTGATGAAGAGCTCGCAACCTATCAGGCAACAGTAGATTCATTCGGAAAGTAAAAACATGATATTTATCCGGGCCTACCCTACTAAGGCCCGGAAGAATATGAACGCACATTAATTTTCACAGGAGGAAAAATGATGAAAAAGAAGTTTTTAAGTCTTCTTCTTACAGGCGTAATGGCAGCTGCAGTTCTTGCCGGATGTGCTAAAGAAGAGACCCCTGCAGAGCCCACAGCAGAGCCTGCAGTAGAAGAACCTGCGGCAACAGAAGAGCCTGCAGCAGAAACTGCCGAAATCCCTACCGATTACAAGTATTATTTCTCACTTGACGGCGGCGAAGAAGGCGTACACATGGCAACAAAGGGTGACGGTGCTACTATCGAGCTTACCGGCAAAGATCCCGTATATGTTACCGGTGCTAAGGGTCAGGGACTTTACCTTGACGGTACAGCAGGCGCTAAGCTTGATGTAAACGGTGTAGGAGATACTTATTCAGTTTCATACTGGATGTACTCTTCAAGAAACGCACAGCATATGCCTACTCTTCAGTATGGTCCTGATGTACACGGTGATGCTACCGGCAAAGAGCACTGGGTAAACTTTACCTGGGAGCCTTTTAACCCCGATGATACTACAAAGACAACCTTCCCTATTGTTTGGTCTTATGATCAGGCAACCGGAGGAGATCGTATGTATTGGTATCCCGATTGGATTGACAACCGTACCGGTGAGTGGTTAAACATTACCATGACTGTTGATCCCAGCGAAGTATCTGCAGACGGATCTATGATTATCGCTCACCTTTACTTAAACGGTGAGGAAGTTATCGGAACCAGCAGCGACGGAGACAGACCTGTACAGGTTGTAACCGGAACCATGACTCCTTCAGACAACTTTGACTTCCTTCTCGGCGTAAACTATTGGGATACTCCTTTCAAGGGCGTATTCGACGAAGTATATGTATATGACCGTGTACTCACTGCAGCAGAGGCTAAAGCACTCTTTGAGGCAGGAGACACCACAGCTAAGTTTGAGGCTCCCGAGAGAGTTGTTGAGATTGTAAAGAACGAAGCAGCACTTGAGACTGTTGGTACTGACGATCTTTCAATGGCATTCTGGTCAGACTGGTCATCAGCTATTCCTCTTAAGGACGGCGAGACCAAGACTATCGTATTAAAGAACTACTCAGCAGGCGGAAACGCTTATGAGAACTATGTTCTTGACTTCACCAATCAGCCTCACGAGGCTCATGTAGATCCTAACACTGTAGAAGGAAACACTGAGTATGTAGTAGTAAGAGCTGATGAGTGGGCATGGATCGGAGATATCAATCCTGATTCAGAGAATGCAGCAGACTACTTCGAGTCTACTCACTCTTGGGGCAACTGGCCCGTATGGCAGCAGAGCGTAATGGTAGACGCAACCGTAACTCTTAAGATTACCAGAAACGGAAGTGCTATCAACGTCGTAGCTGACAACGTAGACTACAATGGTGAGTCTAACCTTATGACCTACACTGTAAAGCAGACTGCTCTTACAGATGCAGATGACCTCTATGTAACTATTCTCGGTGAGCATTGCTACATCGAAATCCTTGAGATCAACGATCCTATTGCTGTAGACGAGAACGCATTAAGCGCTATCGGAAACATCGATCTTACCTGTGGCTTCTGGTCAGACTGGACTGATGCATACGCAATTAAGGATGGCGAGACCAAGACCATCAAGCTCAACAACTACAGCACCGGTAAGGAAGATTACCACAACTTCGTAATGGTACTTACCAACAAGGAAACCGTAGCTCACTCAGCACCTGCCGATCAGTTCCCCGGAGAGTACATGGAGTACGCAGTAGTTCGTGCAGACGGATGGGGCTGGGGCGCTCCCGAAGGTGACGCTAATGCAGCACCTGATTGCTACAACATCGGAACAAAGTACATCGGCGATAACAACTTCAGAAATATCATGAAGGCTGCTGATGTTGAAATCGTAGCTACCAGAAACGGCGGAGAAGTAACTCTTGATATGACTTACACCAGCAAGAAGACCGGTGATTCATTAACGGAGAGCTATGTTCTTAAGAACGGCAACATGGCTGCTGATTCAGAGATGTACTTCTTCTTCACCAACGAAGCAAGCTATGTAGAGCTTCTTTCAGTAGAGTAATTTAATTACAAAATGGGCATAAGTAACTTTTAGGGTTACATTTAATTAAAATGATTGGTCCCGGGGTGCGGATGCTATGCATCCCGGGGCTTTTCTTTAAAAGAAAGGTCCATACTTTGCATCGATAGCGGGGCTTGAACTCACAAAGATAAACCGGTGCAAAGTATGGGGTTTTCTGAGTATTGGGGATACAAAAGAAAATTCGTAGAAACGGAGATTTACGATATGGACGAAAGACCAAGAAACGGAAAATTGACAGAGTATAATAAGCCTTTTATTGAGCAGAGAGCTGATCCTTATATAACCAGAGCCAAAGACGGCAAATACTATTTTACCGCTTCTGTACCGGCATATGATAAAATTGTACTAAGATGTTCTGACAGCCTTAAAGGTCTTAAGGATGCAGAGGAAAAAACCATTTGGACCAAGCATGCTTCCGGAGATATGAGCAGACATATTTGGGCTCCCGAGCTTCACTTCCTTTGGGGTAAATGGTATATATATTTTGCAGCTTCAAGAGAAGAAGATATTTGGAGACTTCGTCCTTATATTCTTGAATGCCAAGGTCCCGATCCCATGAAGGATGAGTGGGTTGAAAAAGGGATGATTAATCGCAGCGATGATGATATTTATTCCTTTGAGGCATTTTCACTTGATGCTACCATTTTTGAAAATAAGGGCGAGTACTATTATGTATGGGCTGAAAAGGTAAGCGTGGGAATTCAGATTTCAAATCTGTATATTGCACGTATGGAGAGCCCTACAAAGCTTGCAACAGCACAAGTACTTTTGACCACTCCCGATTATGACTGGGAGAGGGTGGATATATGGGTAAATGAAGGTCCTGCTGCTATACATCACGACGGAAAGATTTTCCTTACATATTCCGCCAGCGCAACAGGCGAATGCTATTGCATGGGAATGCTTTCCATTTCGGAGAACGATGACCTTTTGGATCCCAGAGCATGGAAAAAAGAGAAAAAACCTGTTCTTCGCTCTGACAGAGAAATGGGATTTTACGGTCCGGGACACAACTCATTTACCGTAACGGAAGACGGAAGAGATGTTTGCGTATATCATGCGAGAACTTATCTTGAAATCGTGGGTGACCCGCTGTACGATCCAAACCGTCACACAATGCTTATGGAAGTAAAGTGGGACCGGAACGGATGCCCTGTATTTGATTACAAAAACAGGATATAAAACCTTAAAAGACAGGTGATTTATACGGAATAAAACCAGTAAATAAAGCCTGTCTTTATTAAATCGGGAAGTGCGTTATGACTTTTGGTAAATCTTTATTAAAAAAATTTATATCAGTATCTATTGCCGCCTGTATGGCTTTTGGACTTGCCTCGTGCTCGGGTGTAAGGGATAATAATGCAAATAACGGCGGCGAAGAAGAAGTAACCGATGGATATTTCGGAGAAATCTGCGAGCTGTCGGATAAAGATATCACCGTTACGCTCTCAACCGATAAAAAAGAATACGCTCCCGGAGAGGATATTAATTATACTCTGAGTGTAAAAAACGATAGGACCGGATATACCATAAGCATGGTCAGTGTCACCTCAACAAATGATGATTCTCTTAGCGAAAGCGAAGGACCCAAGTTTAAGGGCGTAATAGAGGCCGGAAACGAAGCGGTATATAACGGCGTAATAGTTACGGGATCGGATAATCCAATAAAGCCTGAAGCACCAAGTAAGGTAGCTCTTACCGGTGATGTCGATACTTTGACTTTAAGGCCCTATGTAAAAGTTAAGGTTGGGGATACCGAGTCCACTGTAAGATATATTGTAGATATCGTTATGTTCGGTAAAAAAATAGAGATATCTGCGGAGGATAAGGTTGATTACAAAACCGTAGCTTGTCACGATCCTTCGATTGTAGTGGGAGAAGATAAAGAAGGCAATAAATGTTATTACATCTTTGGCTCACACAGATCATGGGCTAAATCATACGATCTTCAAAATTGGCAGAGTTTTTCAAACAATCTGACTACCGACTATGCAGAGATTTTGGCTGAGCCTGCAGCGTGGTCTGCTCACGGAAGCAGCGATTATAAAGTCGACGGATATATGTGGGCTCCCGATGTCATTTACAATGAGGCAATGGGAAAATGGTGCATGTATCTGTCTGTGGACGGCGAAAACTGGTATTCATCAATCGTACTTTTGACCGCGGATTCGCTCGAAGGGGATTGGACATACGAAGGTATGGTTGTCAGGTCCGGATTTCACAGTGACGAATTCTACGATGAAACCGATGTGGCGGAAGTTACCGGTGAGACAGAGTATCCCGAGCGATATAATAAGGGTAAAAAATGGGGAGATTATTACCCCAACAATATAGATGCCTGTGTATTTTATGACGATGACGGAAATCTCTGGATGACATACGGATCATGGAGCGGCGGAATCTTCATACTTGCAATGGATGAGGAAACCGGCTTTAGAGATAAGTCGGTCACATACGGTGACACAATTCACTCAGATCCTTACTTTGGTAAAAAGATAGCCGGCGGTGCATACGTATCCGGAGAAGCATCGTATATACAAAAGATAGGCGATTTCTATTGGCTTTTTATGAGCTATGGAGGACTTGAGGCCAGAGGCGGCTACAATGTAAGAGTGTTTAGAAGCACTAAACCGGACGGTGATTATGTCGATGAACTTGGAAACACTCCTTACTTCGATACATGGGTTCAAAACTATAACTTGCCGATAGGTGTCAGACTTTTCGGCGGATACAAGTGGAAAAGCATGACCGTCGGACAGGTCGCACAGGGCCACAACTCTGCATTTGTGGATGATGACGGAAAGGCATATATTGTATTCCACACACGTACTACGGGTGGAAGCGAAGCCCACTATGTAAAAGTGCATCAGCTTTTCTTAAATAAAAACGGATGGCTTGTGGCAGCACCTTATCAGACAGGCGGAGAGAACCTTAAAACCGATGATTATTCGACTTCCGAAGTTGCGGGAAGCTACGATGTGATCATGCATGAATTAAATATTGATTATGCTGCATTACAGGCATACAGACCGGTTTCAATAGTTTTAAACGAGGACGGAACCATAACAGGTTCATACGAAGGAACATGGACCCTGGAAGAGGGAACTCCCTATATCAATCTTGTAATAGACGGTGTGACCTATGAGGGTGTAACCCTTTTAATGAACGTTGAAGGAACCTCCATCAGTAAGATGACATTTACCGCGCTTGGCGACACCAGTCAGGTTACACTTTGGGGAAGCAAGCCTCTCGAATAGAACAATGCGTTTATGAGGGAAAACTATGAGCGAGAAGATTAAGGAAGAAGTTAATATTTCCGGAGAGAAAACGCAAAGCGAAGATACTAAAAGCGAGGATTTATCAAAATTATATACCGATGAAACCCAGGATATCGTCCGCTCAATGCAGGTAAGCGCCGATAAGATGACGGAAAATTATCATGACAATCCTTTCGGCGCCGGAGATATCGTTAGAGATATAATACTGTTTTTTGTGACGGTTGCGGGAGCCTTCGGCTGGCTGATGCTTATGCTGCTGATATTTAGTTTTGTTGCTTTATCTTATGTCCATTTGAAGTTTGACAAGATGATAATAGCCTCAATTATTTTTGCGGTTGTTGTGGGTATTATCTATATAGTTGCCAAATCGAAAAAGTATGTCAGATTTAACGACGAAAAAAGAAAGCGCAAGGAAGCAAAAAGAAAAGAACAGCTTGAGGGAGACCCCAATGAAAGTTTTCTTTTTAAGGACAATGGAAATAATAATTAAGTAAAAACGGTGGGGAATCATGGCAGTAAATTTTTGTAAAAAATGCCTGCTTCGAGAAATGGCAGAAGCGGATCAGGCAATGATAAAAAAGTATAAAAGTGCGATAAAAGCAGAAGACCAGCCTGCACCGGAGGAGTACGAGAGGCGCCTTGGAATCTGCAAGGAGTGCGAGAAGCTTAATGCCGGAACCTGTGATGCCTGCGGTTGTTATGTGGAGCTGAGAGCTGCTTCGAAAATAGCCCACTGTCCATACAAAAAATGGTGATGTATTTTTCAATATTTGAAAAACATAATGGAAAATATTTATGAAAGATCGATTTGAAAAAATAGTTAAAACCAAGAAACACGGAGAAGCATTGTTGAAAAAAGATATAAAAAAAGGAAACCTCGTAGCCGGAGCAATAGTTCACGACCCCATGATTTTTTCCGAAAAAAAAGGAAAATATTATCTTTTCGGAACGCATTATACAAGCGCTGTCAGTAATGACTTAAAGACTTGGAAACAGCTATCGGGAGAGTTTGCCGGAAGAGAAAAACTCTTTTCTGATCTATTTGATGATGACTGTGACCATTTTAGATATTGCAAAGGGTTTAACCAAAGGTTCTATGATGTGTGGGCTCCTGACGTGAGCTATAATCCATATCTTAAAAAATATGTCATGTATCTCTGCTCATCAGGTTCATATATAAAGTCCAGTATAAGTATGGCTACATCGGATAAACCTGAGGGGCCCTATAAATTTGAGGAGAGACTTCTTGATTCCGGATTTACAAAAAACACTGTAAAAGAGACCAATATAAAAAGGATCATGGGTAAAAAATATGATCCCTCGAAATACATTAAAAAGAACGGTAACTATAATAATCTGGCTTATCCCAACTGCATAGATCCCAACACCTTCCACGATGAGGAAGGAAGATTTTGGATGGTATACGGTTCATGGAGCGGCGGAATATATTTACTTGAAATCGATGAAAAGACCGGACGTCTAATCCATCCTAAGGAGAATAAAAAAGAGCATGTCGATCCGTATTTCGGACGAAGGCTGATAGGCGGAGGACACAAGTCAATCGAAGGCCCTTACATTTTATATGACAGAGAGAGCGGATATTATTATCTCTTTGTATCCTTCGGATGGCTTGCAAGAGACGGTGGTTATCAGATAAGGCTTTTCAGAGCAAAATCACCAAAAGGCCCATATACCGACATGAACGGAAAAACCTTCGGAAGAGTGCCCGATCATTCCAAATACGGATTGAAAATGATGGGAAACTACAATTTACCCAGCTTATCCATTGGTTACAAAGCTCCCGGACACAATAGCGCATTTATCGATAAAGACGGAGCAATGTATGTTGTATATCATCAAAGATTTGATGATGATACGGAGCGCCATGAACCCAGAGCACACAGGCTTTCAAGAACAAAGGACGGATGGCTCGTCCCTTCCGCTTTTGCAAAGAGCGATGACGAGGTTGTTATAAGCAGCACTAATGATAAGTTTTCTCTAAAAGAGGCGCCGAAAGGAACATATAACCTTGTGTGCCACGGCAGTGATATATCCAAAGAAGTGCATGATTCAAAGGCTGTGACGATTGAAGACGGATATATTAAAGAGCTAAATATGAGGATTCCTGAGGATTCATCAGCAATATTTAAGCAGACTGACGAAGCGGGGAATGCTACAATTTGTATATCATGGGTCAGTGACAACTTAAGTTACTGGGCCGTTAAATATGTCTGATAAAGACTAATTTAAATACTAAAGAAATATAAGTTTCAATTTTTACGGAGGCAACATAATGAACAGTGCAAAAGAATGCATTGAGAGCGGAAAAGCCGTTCTCGGAATCGAGTTTGGATCTACCAGAATTAAGGGAGTACTCATAGGCGAGGATCATGCTCCTATCGCTACCGGCGATCACGAGTGGCAAAACCGCCTTGAAAACGGAGTGTGGACATACTCCTTGGATGATATCTGGAATGGATTACAGGATTGTTATTCAAATCTTCGTAAAGATGTAAAAGAAAGATACGACATCGAAATCACAGACCTTGCGGCAATCGGATTTTCCGGAATGATGCATGGATATATGCCCTTTGACAAAGAGGGAAATCTTCTGACACCCTTCAGAACCTGGAGAAATACCATCACCGGACAGGCCGCAAAAGAGCTTACCAATCTGCTCGGATTCAATATTCCTCAGCGCTGGAGCATTGCTCACCTCTATCAGGCTATATTAAACGGTGAGGAACATATCGATAAGATCGATTATTTCACCACACTTGCCGGATATATCCATTGGCAAATGACAGGTGAGAGGGTTATGGGTATCGGAGAGGCTTCCGGTATGTTCCCCATCGATTCCGCAAAGTGCGATTACAACAGCGAGATGCTTGATAAATTCGCAGCACTTGACAATGTTAAAAATCTTCCCTGGAACATCAGAGAGATACTTCCCAAGGTACTTGTTGCCGGCGAGAATGCCGGAAAGCTCACCGAGGAAGGTGCTAAAAAGCTTGATGTATCAGGTAATCTTAAGGCCGGTGTTCCTATCGCTCCTCCCGAGGGAGATGCAGGAACCGGTATGGTGGCTACCAATTCCGTAGCAGTAAGAACCGGTAATGTTTCAGCCGGCACCAGCGTATTTGCAATGGTAGTACTTGAGGAGGATTTAAAGAAAGTTCACGAGGAACTTGACCTTGTAACCACTCCCGCAGGCCCTGCGGTTGCAATGGTTCATTGCAACAACTGTACTTCGGACTTAAATGCATGGGTCGGACTTTTCAAAGAGTTTGCCGATATGTTCGGAATGGATGTAAGCCTCAATACAATCTACGGTATGCTCTATAACAACGCTTTAAAGGGAGAGAAGGATTGCGGAGGACTTCTTGCATTTAATACTCTTTCAGGAGAGCCTGTTATCGGAACCGATGAAGGAAGACCTATGTTTGCCAGAAAATCTGACGCAAACATGAACCTTGCAAACTTTATCAGAACCCATCTTTATGCATCTCTTGCAACTTTAAAGATAGGCTGCGACATCCTCTTCAAAGAAGAGAAGGTAAAGGTTGATACCATCTACGGTCACGGCGGATTGTTCAAGACTAAGGGCGTAGGACAGAGCATCCTTGCCGCAGCCATGAACGCTCCCGTAGCGGTAATGGAGACAGCCGGAGAGGGCGGACCTTGGGGAATGGCTCTTCTTGCATCCTACATGATAAACAAGGGCGACGGAGAGGCTCTGGACAAATACCTTTCTGACAAAGTATTCCACGGCGAAAAGGGCAGCGTAATGAATCCTGCCGCAGCAGATGTACAGGGATTTGATAAGTATATCGAGACTTACGTAAAGGCAATTCCCGCACAGAAGGAAATCTGCAAGGCTATTGAGAATTAGTGGCACATATATAAGAAAAGAATTAGTGTCACATTTATAAGTAAAGAATTAGTGCCATATTTACAAGATGAGGATTCGGGGCAAATAATCTTTAAGCAAAAAGTGAAAAACAAATAACAAGATTTAATAGGTATTTACAATAGGAGGATTATAAAATGTTATCTGTTAAGAAATATCAGTTCTGGTTTTGTACCGGATCACAGGATCTCTACGGAGACGAGTGCCTTGCGCATGTTGCAGAGCATTCAAAGGAAATCGTGGAGTGCCTTAATGCATCGGGAGTGCTTCCTTTTGAGGTGGTTTGGAAGCCTACTCTTTTGACCGCTGATATGATTAGAAAGACCTTTAACGAGGCAAATAATGACGAGGACTGCGCCGGCGTTATCACTTGGATGCATACCTTCTCACCTGCAAAGAGCTGGATTTTCGGACTTCAGGAGTTCAGAAAGCCCCTTCTTCATCTTCACACTCAGTACAATGAAGAGATTCCTTATGAGACCATGGATATGGATTTCATGAATGAGAATCAGGCTGCTCACGGAGACAGAGAGTACGCACACATTCTTTCAAGAATGCGTATTGAGAGAAAGATCGTTGTAGGCTATTGGAAGGATAAAGCCGTTCAGGAAAAAATTGCCGGATGGATGCGTACAGCAGTAGGCGTTGTTGAATCAAGCAAGATCCGTGTTATGCGTATTGCCGACAACATGAGAAACGTAGCTGTAACCGAAGGTGATAAGGTTGAAGCACAGCTTAAGTTCGGCTGGACTGTAGACGCATATCCCGTTAACCAGATTGCAGAGGCAGTTGCTGCGGTTTCGGCATCAGATACCAATGCTCTTGTTGACGAGTACTACGAAAAGTATGACATCTGCCTTGAGGGAAGAGACCCCGAGGAGTTTAAAAAGCATGTAGCGGTACAGGCTCAGATTGAACTCGGATTTGAAAGATTCCTAAAGGAGAAAAATTACCAGGCTATAGTTACTCACTTTGGTGACCTCGGAGCTTTAAAGCAGCTTCCCGGACTTGCTATCCAGAGACTTATGGAAAAGGGTTACGGCTTCGGAGCAGAGGGTGACTGGAAAGTTGCAGCCATGGTTCGTCTGATGAAGATCATGAGCTATGGAATGAAGGACGCAAAGGGAACTTCAATGCTTGAGGACTATACCTATAATCTCGTTAAGGGCAAGGAGGGAATTATCCAGGCACACATGCTTGAGATTTGTCCTACCATCGCTGACGGTCCTATTCAGATTAAGTGTCAGCCTCTCTCAATGGGTGACAGAGAGGATCCCGCAAGACTTGTATTCCAATCAAAGGTTGGACCCGGACTTGCAACTTCACTTATCGATTTAGGTAACAGATTCCGTCTTATCATCCAGGATGTAGATTGCAAGAAGGTAGAAAAGCCTCTTCCTAAGCTTCCTACCGCTATCAATTTCTGGACACCCCAGCCTGATTTCTACACCGGAACAGAAGCTTGGCTTCTTGCCGGAGGAGCTCACCACACAGCATTCTCTTACGATGTTACCGCTGAGCAGATGGGTGATTGGGCAGCAGCTATGGGTATAGAGGCTGTATTTATCGACAAGAATACCAATATCAAGGACTTCAAGAAAGACCTTATGCTCGGAGAGGTGTTCTACAGATAAAATTTGACTAAGCAATATTGTTTGGTTATTATGAGAGATGTACTTGAAAAATAAACGCGAATCATCGCGCAATATTGAAATTAATGAAGGAGATGTATCATGAAAATTTTCGTTGACACCGGAAAGATCGAAGAGATCAAGAAAGCTAATGACATGGGCGTTATCTGTGGAGTTACCACAAACCCTTCTCTTATCGCTAAAGAAGGTGGACGTCCCCAGGAAGAGATCCTCAAGGAAATCGCTTCTATCGTAGACGGACCTATCTCAGGTGAGGTAAAGGCTACTACTGTTGATGCTGAAGGCATGATCAAGGAAGGCCGCGAGATTGCAAAGCTTCACAAGAACATGGTAGTTAAGATCCCTATGACCGTTGAAGGACTTAAGGCTGTTAAGGTTCTTTCAGCAGAAGGAATCAAGACTAATGTTACTCTTATCTTTTCCGCTAACCAGGCTATCCTTGCTGCAAACGCGGGAGCTACTTATGTATCTCCTTTCCTTGGCAGACTTGATGATATCTCAACTCCCGGAATCGAGCTTATCAGACAGATTGCTGATATCTTCGCTATCTACGGATATGAGACCGAGATTATCGCAGCTTCCATCCGTAATCCTATCCATGTTACCGACTGTGCACTTGCAGGCGCTGACATTGCAACCATTCCTTACTCTGTAATCGAGCAGATGACCAAGCATCCTCTTACCGATCAGGGTATCGAGAAGTTCCAGAAGGATTACCTTAAGGTATTTGGAAACTAATTAATTCAAAGACATTGTTTATTAGAAATGGCATGGAACATTTATTGTCCCATGCCATTTTTGCGTGTTGTTGATAAGTATTATTTTCAGTAAGGTAATCTTACTCACATGCTTTGCAATATCAAATCAGGATATTACTTAATCGAATTTAGGATTCTCATACCAAAATCAGTTATATATTCGGCCCCGGGAACGCTCTTGGATTCAAGATATGTCTCAAGACCTTCTGCATCTCTGTTTAACGCAAACGATGATATTCTGAGTACCATCTCAAGCTGCTCTAAAGCTGTTACAACGTCCTGCAAGCTTGCATATGATCCGTATGATTTCGGTGAAGGCTCATAACCGATTTCTTCATCCCAAAGGATCTCATCAAGCTTATCCTCACCGATATCCGCTGATATCTTTTCCTTAAGTTCATCATTTTCAAGAATGTAGTTTCTGGCAAGTGTGGGGAATATATCATTATATACGTCTACGAGATTGAAATCTATACTGTCGATCTCTCTGTCGTCGAATCTGTATACCTGTAATTCCTGACCGGCACTAACGTCAGTCTCTTTTACCTCTCCGGTAACAGGGTTGGTTAAAATAACGTGAACAGAACCATCGGTTACAATAAGCTTCTCACTGCCATCCTCTAATATCTCTATATAACCCGAAGTACCTCGGATTCCGACAATCATGGTTGATGTAGTGATCTCAAAGGCTTCATCCTCTTCGAGAGGCTTCTTTACCTCAAAGAACATACTTCCCTTTGTCATATCCATCTCAAGTTTCTTTCCGGATTGCTTAAAGACTGCTTCACTGTTTTGATCCATTGTCACAATCTTTTCATCGTCCAAACCGACGCATGCGCTTGAATAAACATAGGTAGAGAGCAAATTACCGCTTTTGAGTCTCATTTCCTCTTTAATCTTTTTGTACTTTCCGCTATCCTGAAGTCTTACGATTCCTTCATAGCGAAGAATACGCATGGTTGATGCCTTGTTCCTGCCACAGCCGGCAATCATAGTACACATGATTACGAGTATTAGCATTACCGATAAAATTCTTTTTTTCATAATTTTATAACCCCTCATCACTTATATTTTACGTCCGGTACTTTAAATTATATGTCGAACATTTTAATTTTTACGTCCGGCACTTTTAATTTAGCGCCCGGACTTTTTATTTTCTTCTCGCTCGGTTTTCAGTCGCTTTCTCAAATCAGAAAAAAAATCTTTCAGCATTTTGCTGCATTCAGCTTCGAGTACACCTTTGACGGTTTCAACCTGATGATTGAAAGCAGGGTGATTTAGAATGTTTAGGATAGAACCGGCACATCCTGCTTTAGGATTGTCGCAACCTATCACCACTTTTGGAATGCGGGCCTGGACAATAGCACCGGAGCACATCTGACAAGGCTCCAGCGTAACGTAGAGGGTGCAATCTTCCAGGCGCCAGTCACCGATTTTCTTGCTGGCTTTATTGATAGCGGTAATCTCTGCATGAGCAAGGGTATTTTTGTCTGTATTTCTTCTGTTATATCCTCTTCCGATCACCTTTCCATCGTATACGATTACGCAACCGATGGGCACCTCGCCGAGTTCGCGGGCTTTCTCGGCCTGTTTAATAGCCATTTTCATGTATTTTTCATCAATAGTTAATTTAGTCATCGTATACCTTTCCTAAAAAAAGATTATATACAAAAATAAATAGTACGGCAAGCGCCTAATTAACTTACGGGCACGCTTATAAAGGGGCCAAAACAATATAAGTTCCATGCTTTACCTCTTTTGATATATAAATATTTTAGCAAATTCAGAGTAATGGCGATAAGCAATACTTATAATGGATGATAGTTTTAAGGTATTAGACGGATATACCTATAGCATGTTAATCTTCAAAAAAGCAAATCAAACAGCAATTGCGTAGTGATTAGATTCAGACTAAAAAGGAGGACAAGCATATGGCTAAAGAATTCAATTATACAATTTGCCCTGTTGCAAATGCATCATATATTGCAGCTAATCATGGTTTTCTTAGTGAGGGACTCAAAAAAATCGGATACACTCCGGTAAGGCTTCAAACTCTTTCAAAGGAACATTGGAAGGAACATTTCACATACGAGAATGACAGATTGTTCCGTGAAGGCGGAAACACTCCTCCTATCTGGGCAAAGTCCAGAGGCGCAGAACCTGTTTTGATCGGAATAAATCTTATCCCCGGGCAGCAGGCAATTGTTGTCAGAGCCGATTCGGACATAAAGACGGTGGCAGATCTAAAAGGTAAGAGAATCGGAATTCCCGACAGAATAAACGCTACTATAGATCATCAAAAAACCGCAACGATCGAAGGATTTGAAGTGGCTTTGGAGTATGCGGGATTAAAAAAGGATGACGTCGAATGGAAGTTTATTGTTGATGAAAAGCCGGACTTCCCCGATGGAACGGCAAAATGGACATTTAAGCCCGGACTTGATTTTGAGGCACTGGATGAGGGCAGAGTCGATGCGGTATTTGTAAAGCTTTCGGCATCGGAGATAGTCCTGGAAAGCGGAAAGTACAGAAAACTCATTAACCTGGTAGCGGATCAAAAAAGTGTTGATCCCGTAAACAACGAGTGGCCGAACGTCTTAACGGTAAGCAGAAAGCTTGCAGAAGAAGAACCTCAGGTTGTAATTGAGTATTTAAAGGCGGTAATAAGAGCTGCAAGATGGGCTAAAGATAATAAGGATGAAGCGGAGGCTTTGTTGGCCGAGCAGACACACGGAAGCGTAGAGCAGTACAGGAGAGCATATCCGGCAGATTTTTATAAGCAGTTGGAACCTAATTTTTCAAGTGAAGGCTTGGAGTCTTTGCAAACCAGAGCAACATTTTTGTATGAGCATGGTTTTACAGATTCCGTAGTAGACGTTAGCAAATGGGCTGACAAGAGCTTTTTGGAGAGAGCTCTTAAGGAATTGGATGAGGAAGAATAATAGCAAACAAGGAGTAGCATTATGAAAAACAAAGAAATTATTACACGAATAGCAGCAATCGGCTTTGCTTCGGCACTTTTACTTACCGGCTGCGGTGCAAAAACAGCTGCGAAAACAGGAGATAAAAATCAGTCAGATATCGTAAGTGAGGTAATAGCACCCAATTCGGAGGAAGAGGCGCTTGCGGCAGAACTCATTGAAAGAAATGTAACTTCATCTGACAAGGTAACACTCGGAGTTATAACCGCGGCGATTCCAAAGCTTAAAGAAAAGTACGAATTTGAAAAACTGGATACTTTAAAGCTGGGCTCAGGAGGATGGGTGTATATATCCGACAAAAACGGATGGTTCGATAAACTTTTGGGAGATAATAACACATCGGTAGCCATAGTGGAAGGAACAGTCGGAAATGAGGTTCAGCTGATGGAAAGAGACGAGCTTCATCTGACAAATCGTATGCTCTATCCATATCTTCTATATAAAGCACAGGGTGGCGATGTAACAGCAGTAGAGCTTTCTGAGGATCCTTCACCCGGTATAGTTACAATCCTTGTCAGAAAGGACTCCGATTACCAAAAGCTTGAAGATCTCAAAGGAAAGACCATAGCCAGCTGGAAGGCAGGATGCCAGTACGTAGCACTTATTGAACAGACAATTGACCTTGGATGGGTAGAAGGAACCGATTGGACTTATGCAAATGTATCAAACAGCGATATTAAGACCGCTCTCGATGCAGGAGAGGTAGATGCAATATCTGTACATCCTTTTGCAAATATTAACAACGAGATCATATCCGGTAATTTCCGTGAGATTGCGAACGCTAAGGAAAACGGCGTTTATACAAATTACGGTGGAGCATCGGTAACGTTCTCTTCAACGGAATTTGCAAACAGCCATGTAAACATCTTAAAGGCAGTATTAAAGCTTAGACAGCTTGTAAATGCTTATATAATCCAGAATCCGGAGGAGACTTCACAGATTATAGAGACCATTACAAGAGATCCCGCTGTAAACACAGCCTGGTACAACGACAGAAGTAAGGAGACCTTCTACTCTGCCTCTGCACCTTTGTCACAGCTTATAGACGATACCGATAACTATCAGAATTGGCTTATTGAGAACACCGAGGAGTTTACTGAGGAAGGAAGAGTAGATAAGCAGGAATTCTTTAACAGCAATTTCTTTGAATAAACTTTTTTGGCAGAGGAACGTGAAGTATGGCAAGAGAATTGACATTAACCGGAAATGAGAACGAAAGGAATTCTTTTTTGAAAAAGCTCTCCGGTGATATAGGCAGTAATAAATTTGGCCCAAGGCTTTTAGCATTACTCAATACCATTGCGGTTCCGATTATATTGTTGGCACTATGGCAGATACTTGCCGGATCGGGATTACTTCTTGAAGTGATACTTCCATCACCTGTAAAGGTCGTAAAGGCATTTGTAGAAATGGTAAAGGACGGATCACTCGGAGCCGATCTTGTTTTAAGCGGGAAAAGGGTGCTTATCGGTTACCTTTGGGGAGCCGGTATCGCCCTTATACTCGGAATGTTTTCCGGGCTGAACAAAGTAGCTGAAAGAGTTTTTTCACCGATAATAAATGTTATAAGACAAATCCCGCTATATGCATGGATGCCCATAATCATCCTCTGGTTTGGCATAGGAGAGGTATCAAAAGAAATCATTATAGCAAGAGGCGTTCTTATTCCCATATATCTAAATACGCTTCAGGGAATAAAAGGTGTTCAGGCCGATTATTTCGAACTTGCGGAAGTCCTGGAACTGAAAAAGGCAGTTTTTCTTAGGAAGGTTGTACTTCCCTCAGCGGTGTCATCAATATTTACAGGATTGAGACTGGGAGCAGGAAACGCATGGATGGCTGTAGTGGCAGCGGAGATGCTCGGAGGACTTACGGGGTTAGGATATGCACTTATGAAGTCGCGTGAGTTTTTGTGGTCGGATAAGCTTATTGCATTAATGGTAGTAATCGGTGTTATTGGTGTTGTGATCGACGTGATACTTCGAAAGATCGAGGAAAGCACTTTGAGATGGAAAAAGAAAACTGCCAAATAACGAAACTAAAGGGTGATTCGTATGAGTCAAAACACTATTTTGGAAATTAAAAATGTATCAAAAGTATTCCATACTAAAGATAAGGATGTTGAGGCAATAAGAAACGTGAGCCTTAACGTTAATGAGGGCGAGTTTATATCGATCATCGGCGCCAGCGGATGTGGAAAGACAACATTGTTAAGGCTTATAGCAGGGCTTGAAAAAGAGTATGGCGGAGATATTTTACTGGATGGTAAAAGAGTGGAAAAAGCCGGACTTGACAGAGGTGTGATATTCCAGGAACACAGACTGCTTCCATGGCTTAGTGTTGAGGAAAACTTAACCATTGGTTTGGAAGGGACAAAAAAGGAACTCCATAATCTGGCAGCCGAATATCTAAAGAAAGTTGATCTGGAAAACTTTGAAAAAGTGTATCCAGGGCAGCTCTCGGGTGGAATGGCACAGAGAGTTTCAATTGCCCGAGCACTTATGAGACACCCGAGAATACTTCTTTTGGATGAACCGCTCGGAGCTTTGGATGCATTGACAAGAATGAATATGCAGACAGAGATCGACAGGATCAGAGAAGAAGAGAAAACGACAATGATCATGGTTACTCATGATATTGACGAAGCAATTTTTCTTGGAGACAGGGTTGTAGTTATGAAACCGAGACCCTCTGAAGTAGACGAGACCATAACGATTGAACTTCCGAGACCGAGGTTGAGAAGCAGCGAAGATTTTGCTTTTTACAGAAATGCTATCGTTAACAAATTTAACCACAGCATAATGGAATATGCAATATAAGGAGCAAAAGCATGAAGTTTAACACAGCTCTTCTTCATGATGGAGTGGATAAGAGAGAAAAATATGGTTCAACCCTAACTCCGATTTATCAGACAAGTGCTTTTTTTCAAGAAAGTGCGGAGGACCTTGAAGGGATATTTGCAGGAAAAAATCCGGGGTATTGTTACACCAGGGTTCAAAATCCGACGATCGCGGTATTCGAAAACAGGATAAACAAGTTAGAGGGCGGAATCGGGTCGGTAGCAACCGCATCCGGTATGGCAGCGATTTTTAACGCTTTGACAAATATACTTATGTCAGGCGACGAGATAGTATCTAGTGCATCTTTGTACGGGGGGACGATAGATCTTTTCAGAGATCTTGAGAATTTTGGAATAAAGACGAGATATGTTCAGAACAATAACAAAAAAGAGATTGAGGATGCGATAAACGAGAGGACAAAGCTAATATACGCCGAGACTATCGGTAATCCTTGCCTTGATGTTACGGACATTGATAGCCTTGCTGCGATAGCACACAGCCACGGGTTGCCATTGTTTATTGACAATACTATAGCTACTCCATATCTGGTCAGAGTCTTAGATCACGGAGCGGATATTGTCATAAATTCCACTTCAAAATACATAAATGGCAGCAGTAATGCCATAGGAGGAGTGCTAACCGATGGTGGTAAGTTTAAGTGGACAGCTGAAAAGTACCCGATGCTTAAAGACTACATTAAATTCGGCCCGTTTGCGTATATTGCCAGATTGAGAGCAGGCCTTCAGAGAAATGCGGGAGCCTGTATGGCGCCGCAGACAGCTTATTTAAATCAAATAGGACTTGAAACGATGGGGCTGCGCATGGAACGCCAATGTGCAAACGCAGCCGCTTTGGCTAAACATATTCACGACAAGTATCCTTCGGTTATTGTAAATTTTCCGGGACTTGAATCAAGTAAGTGGCATGACACAGCAAAAAAGATCCTAAATGGCGGATACGGAGCGATAGTTACGCTACGGGTCGGAAGCAAGGAAAAGGCGTATAAACTTTTAAATCTGCTTGAACTTGCCTACAGATTGTCCAATGTCGGAGATACCAAGACATTAGTCATCCATCCCGCGTCAACTATTTCATTACACTCTACAGATAAACAAAAAGAAGCTGCAGGAGTTTTTGATGACCTTATAAGAATCAGTGTTGGGATCGAGGACGTAGAAGATTTGATTGCAGACTTTGACAGAGCATTTGTAAAGCTTAGTGAGGATTCATAGAAAAAGACATTAAGTGAGATCTAAGAAATCAAACAAAGATGGTCCGGTAAAAAGAAGAAAACAAATATAAATCGGATATAAGATATGAAGACTATGTATGGAGGAAATAAAAATGTCAGATGCAATCGATTATTCATCACTTAAAAAAGGCGGGTTTATGAGGCAAAAGCAAAAGGGGTATTTTTCTCTGAGACTTGCTGTTGTCGGGGGAAACCTTACCGCCGAGAATATAAAGACTATCGCCGAGGTTGCGGAAAAGTATGGTCACGGATACGTACATATGACTTCAAGGCAGGGCGTGGAAATCCCCTTTATCGAGTTTAGCGATATAGAAGAAGTTAGAGGTAAGCTCGCGGAAGGCGGAGTAAAACCCGGAGTATGCGGACCCAGAGTCAGGACGGTAACCGCATGCCAGGGAAGTGCGATATGTCCAAGCGGTTGTATAGATTCATATGAACTGGCTAAAGAGTTTGATGAGAGATACTTTGGAAGAGAGCTTCCTCATAAATTTAAATTCGGCGTCACCGGATGTATGAACAATTGCTTAAAGAGCGAAGAGAACGATCTTGGAGTAAAGGGCGGTTATATTATCGATTATAAACCGGAAACCTGCATATCATGCGGAGTGTGCATCAAGGCGTGCCGAGAAGGCGCACTTAAAATGGAGGACGGAAAGGTCGTAATAGATAAATCCAAGTGCAACAACTGCGGCAGATGCGTTAAGAGTTGTCCGGTTGACGCTTGGGACTACACTCCGGGATATATTGTCTCATTCGGTGGTCTGTTTGGAAACCAGATATACAAAGGAGAACAGATCGTTCCGATCATTAAGGACAAAGAGACACTCTTTAGAGTGGCTGATGCTACAATAGATTTCTTTGATAAAAATGCTAAGCCGGGTGAGAGATTCAGGCATACTTTGCAAAGGGTCGGAGAAGAGGAATTCCGAAAACAGATTCAGAAAGCATATGAAGGAGTATAAACATGTCAGATATAGCATTTGATGAGGAAGTGGATATAACGGACAAGGTTTGCCCGCTAACATTTGTTAAAGCCAAGGTAACTTTGGATGAGCTTGAAGAAGGTCAGATTCTTGCAATAAGAATGAATGACGGTGAGCCGGTTCAAAATGTGCCTCGTTCAATTAAGGATGAGGGACATCAGATATTAAAACTAAAAGACAATGAAGACGGAACATATACGCTGTATGTTAAAAAAATTGGCGATTAATTTTGGAGGTAAACAATGACTATTACTGTAGCGGGAGAAAAGAAAGAATATAAGAACGGACTTACGCTTCCCGAACTTATAGAAATAGAGAATGTAGAGATGCCGGAATATGTAACCGTATCGATAAATGAGGAATTTGTGGAAACGGAAAAGAAGGCTTCGACTATTTTAAAGGAAGGGGATAATGTTGAGTTCCTTTACTTTATGGGAGGTGGATGCTGATGGCTCTTTCAGATGAACAGCTTGAACGCTATTCAAGACATATCATACTTAAGGAAGTGGGTGCAAAAGGACAAAAAAAGCTTCTTAGCGCAAAGGTGCTAATCATAGGAGCCGGCGGCCTTGGAGCTCCGGCAGCAATGTATCTTGCAGCTGCAGGTGTGGGAACCATTGGCATTGTTGATGCCGATGAGGTTGATCTGTCAAACCTGCAAAGACAGATAATCCACGGCACAGCAGATGTAGGCAAGCCCAAGGTAGAGTCGGCAAAAGAAACTATGAATGCAATGAATCCCGATGTTGAGGTCAAAATGTATCATATGTTTGTTGATTCAAGCAACATACGAGAGCTTATCAGGGATTATGATTTTATAATAGACGGAACGGATAATTTTCCTGCGAAGTTTTTGATAAATGACGCCTGCGTAATAGAGAAAAAGCCATTTTCACACGCGGGGATCATAAGATTTAAAGGTCAGCTCATGACCTATGTTCCCGGTAAGGGCCCGTGCTATCGATGCGTATTTAAGAACCCGCCGCCAAAGGATGCTGTACCCACCTGCAAACAGGCTGGTGTAATTGGAGCGATGGGTGGTGTCATAGGAAGTCTTCAGGCTATGGAGGCGGTAAAGTATATCATAGGAGTCGGAGATCTTTTGACAGGATATCTTCTGACATATGATGCACTTACTATGGAGTTCCACAAGATTAAGCTCCCCGCTGACACTCATGCATGTCCTGTGTGCGGAGACAATCCGACCATATTAGAACCTATCGATTATGAGCAGGCAGCATGTGAATTTAAACCGGGAGGACATTAAGTTGTTTTGAAAGGAAATATGATGGGAATTGTCAGAATTGATTATCACCTGTATGACGAAATGGTGGAGTATGCAAAGTCGCATATGCCGGAAGAGGCCTGCGGCCTCATTGCGGGAAGCGAAGATGATGGCGGAAGATTGATTGAAAAGATTTATTATCTGACAAATACTGATCACGCGACCGATCATTTTACTTTAGACCCAAAAGAACAGCTCGAGGCTGTAAAGGACATGAGAACCAACGGTTATAAGCTGCTTGGAAATTGGCATTCTCATCCTGAGTCGCCTTCCAGGCCGTCGCAGGAAGATATCAGGCTCTCATTTGACAAAAATGCGAGTTATATGATTCTCTCGCTTATGGCAAAAAATCCTGTTCTTAACTCTTTTCATGTTGAAAAAGGGGAAGTGACTAAGGAGGATTTAAGAATTATCGCTAAGGAATATTATTTTTAGAAAGTATTATGAAAAAAAAGATTTTAACACTGACTTTAATCGCAACCACGTTATTTACATTGGCCGGATGCTCGAAAAATGACAGTAAGGACCCCGAGCCGGTAAGTACACAAGCGCAAGCTTATGAGATAGATGCGTACGAAAATGAAGCTGATGAAACAGAAGCATACGAAATGGATGCCTACGAAAAAGACGCTGATGAAACAGAAAACTATGAAACAGAAGCGTCATCTCCTGTGACTTTTGTAGACGCTCTTTCGCGAGAAGTAACTGTAGATTCACCAAAGAGGGTGGCGGTACTTCTCGGAAGCTTTGCCGATGTATGGGTATTGGCCGGCGGAGAGGTATCGGCTACCGTAAAGGATGCCTGGACATCATTTGATTTAAACCTTTCCGAGGATGTTGTTAATGTCGGAAGCTTTTTAGAGCCCGATCTGGAAAAGCTTTTTGACGCCGAACCTGATTTTATTATAGCAAGCGCGGGAACATCTTCTCAGGTTGAACTTTTGGATGTATTTGAAAATAGCGGAATAACCACAGCTTATTTTGAGGTTTCGAAGTTTGAAGATTATCTTGGAGTACTTGAGACGTTTACACAGATAACCGGAAACAGTGATAGTTATAAAAAGTATGGAGAAGATGTAGCTGACTCTATAGAGGCGGTAAGGCAAAGAGCAAAAAAGGAAATAGATGAGATAAAGGCAGTTGAAGGAGAGGCACCTACAGTTCTGTTTATAAGGGCGGCAGCAAGCTCGGTTAAAGCTAAGGGAAGTAAAGGAACCGTTGGAGGCGAGATACTTGCAGATCTTGGCCTTATAAATATAGCAGACAGTGACGAGGGTTTGCTTGAGGACATAAGTCTTGAAGCGATAGTGGCAGCAGATCCTGATTACATTTTTGTAACCACTCAGGGTGAAGATACGGAAGCTGCTTTGGCAAATGTAGCGGAGCTTTTTAGCAGTAATCCCGCTTGGAGTGAACTGACTGCGGTAAAGTCCGGAAGATATTTTGAGATTGAAAAGGAATTGTATAATTCCAAGCCCAATGCCCGTTGGGGTGAGGCCTATGAGAAACTTGCCAATTACATTTTCGGAGAATAACCAATGGCATACTTTCCATTTTGTTTTGAATTAAAAGGGAAAAGAGGAGTGATTATCGGAGGGGGCAGGATAGCCCTTGAAAAGGTTAACGTGCTGTCACAGTTTGATGCGAATTTATGTGTGATCGCTCCAGAAATCCTTCCGGAAATAAGTGATAACAGCTCCATAAAATGTATAAAAAGAGAGTTTATTCCAAAGGATGCAAATGAGGCTGATTATTGCATTGCAGCAACCGATAACAGATCCCTGAACGAAAAGATATTTGAAATATGCAGAAAGAAAAAAGTACCTATAAACGTTGTGGACAATAAGGATTTGTGTGATTTTATATTTCCATCGGTTATAAGGAGAGGAGATCTGGTGGCAGGCATAACCAGCTCCGGGGCCAGCCCGCAAGTCGCTGTTAAACTGCGTAAGGAACTTGAAAGAATTATACCTGAGAATATCGAAGAGATTTTGGATTATCTTAACGGCATAAGGGGATATGTTAAAGAAAAGATTACAGATCAATCCTTACGTCATAAGGTATTAAAGCAGGCGGGTGATGAATGCCTGAGGCTCGGAAGAGGTCTGACGGACGGTGAACTGGAAGATCTCATAGAGTCGATGTAACAATGTTAAAAAAGGAGTACAGATGAGCAAGATACACTTAAAAAACAAGGCAGTAACAATAATTGCTCTATTTGTACTCCTTTTTATATGTTTTGTTTTATGTTTATCACTTGGAAGTGTGAGAATCAGTCCAAAGGAGATTTTCAAAGCCATAATTTATGGGGGAGATCGCTTTGCATCTGATTCGTTACCGTTAAAAACAGTTATTATTGTTAGGAGTATCAGATTGCCGAGAGTTGTTGGCGGACTGCTTGCGGGAGTCGGACTATCGGTGGCCGGGGTGTTGCTGCAGGGAGTTATGAACAATGTGCTCGCAGGCCCAAACACAATCGGTGTTGGAAGCGGCGCAGGTTTTTGCGTAATGCTCTCTATGCTCATGCTTCCGGGAGTGACCTGGGCTATTCCTGTATTTGCTTTTGCCGGTGCGCTGATAGCAACTTTACTTATTTTTGCTCTGGCATATTTTTCAAACACATCGAGAGTTACTATCATTCTTGCAGGTATTACTGTTTCAAGCTTTTTGTCTGCCGGGATAAATCTGATTAAAACGCTTAATACCGATATTATTATAAATATAAATTCATTTCTGATGGGCAATTTAAGCGGAGTGACTTTTGGGTCAGTATGGCTCCCGGGAATCGGGATAACCGTTGGTTTAATGTTGGCAATACTTTTTTCGAAGCACTTAAACATGCTGGGTCTTGGAGAAGGAGTTGCCACATCTCTTGGAATGAGGGTTAGCGCTGTCAGGTTCATTCTTCTTGTTATAGCGAGTGTGCTTGCCGGCTGCGTTGTAAGCTATGCAGGGCTTTTAAGCTTTGCGGGACTGATAGTACCGCATATTTGCAGGAGGTTTTTCGGAAACGATGCGAGATTCCTTATACCTTGCAGTGCGCTTTTAGGGGGCAGCTTTGTGATCATGTGTGATTTGCTGAGCCGTATATTGTTTTCCCCATACGAGTTGCCAACGGGTATTATCATGTCCTTTATCGGAGGTCCTTTCTTTATTTACCTTTTGATTAGAAAGAAAGGGGGCCGCAGGATCCATGCTTAAGTATGAAAATGTAACTATAAGTGCCGGAGGGGAGAGAATTCTGTCCGATATAAATGTAAGCTTTCAGAAAGGAAAACTCACTTCGATCATAGGTCCGAACGGATGCGGTAAAACCAGTCTTTTAAGCGCTCTAAACGGATCCGCGCGTGTAGAAAAAGGAAATATTTATATAGACGGTGAAAACTACCTTAATTTCAGCCCTAAAAAAAGAGGAAGGACACTTTCATTTCTCCCTCAGGTAAGGAATACGATACCGGATATTTCAACTGCTTTATTGGTCTCTCACGGAAGGTTTCCTTATTTGGGTTTTGCAAGGAGTATGACCATAGAGGATAAAAGGGCAGTTGAACATGCTATGGATTTAGCAGATGTAAAAAAATATGAGAACATGTCTGTTGAGGTATTGTCAGGCGGAACAAGGCAAAGGAGTTTTTTCGCGCTTTCCCTTGCACAGGAATGTGAATATATGGTGGCTGATGAGCCGACTACATATCTCGATATTCCCGGGCAGAGGAAAATGCTTAACTTGTACAGAAAAATGCGTGACGAAGGTAAGACTGTGATTCTTGTACTGCATGATATAGCCCGCGCTCTCGAAATATCAGATGAGATTTTGGTTATGGATAATCGGCGGATTGTCTTTAAAGGAAGCTCTGATGAAATTATAGAAAAAAGAATTATTGAGCAGGTTTTCGGGGTAGGGGTTAAGAGATTTTCCGACGAAGACGGTACCTATTATGTAATATAAAGCAGGGATAACCGCATCGCATGCAGGATGCTGTATATACGGCGAATAGCTGTGATTAGTAGTATAAATACAAATTTGTGGAAAACGTTTTCTAAAAGTTCTTGCAATTCGTTTTTCAGTGTGTTATCTTATAGTCATATCCACTAGGAAAACGTTTTTAATACGGTTATTTTTATCCGTTAGGAAGGAGAAATATGTCACTGGAGCAGGAACTTACTTCACTTACCAAAAAGCTTTATGGAAAAACGATCAAAGGATGTAATAATACTCAGCTTTATGACGCCGTACTTCAGCTTACCAAGGACCGTATGGATGCTGTAAAGGAAAACGAAGGAAAACGTAAGGTATATTATATTTCCATGGAGTTTCTTATCGGAAAGCTTCTTTCCAATAACCTTATTAACCTTGGCATTTATGACGAATTAAAAGATATCCTTGCCTCAAACGGAAAGGACCTTTCAAAAATAGAAGACACCGAGCCGGAGCCTTCACTAGGAAACGGCGGTCTCGGAAGACTTGCAGCATGTTTCCTTGATTCTATCGCAACACTCGGACTTCCCGGCGACGGTATCGGGCTCAATTATCATTACGGTCTCTTTAAGCAGGTATTTAAAAAGAAGATGCAGACCGCTCAGAAAAATGACTGGATCGAGGACGAATCCTGGCTCCGTAAAACCGGAACAACTTTCAAGGTAAAGTTTGGGTGCGGAACGGTAACTTCAGTGCTTTATGACATCGATGTCGTTGGATATGAGAGCGGAAAGAATAAGCTTCATCTTTTTGATATTAAAACTATCGACGAGAGCCTTGTTAAAAAGGGTATAGACTTTGACAAGACCGCTGTGGACAAGAACCTTACGCTTTTCCTTTATCCGGATGATTCGGACAAGGCCGGCAATCTCCTTAGAATCTACCAGGAGTATTTCATGGTTTCAAATGCTGCTCAGCTTATCATCGCCGAGGAGAAAGCAAAGGGACATGATCTCCACAAACTTGACAAGCATGTCGCAATACAGATAAATGATACTCATCCGACAATGGTTATCCCTGAGCTTATCAGGATCCTTACCAAAAAGGAAGGATTCTCTTTGGACGAGGCCATTACTATAGTATCAAAGACCTGTGCTTATACTAATCACACCATCCTTGCGGAGGCTCTTGAGAAGTGGCCCCTTGATTATCTCAAAGAGGTTGTCCCTCAGCTTATCCCTATTATCAAGGAGCTTGATAAGCGCATAAAGGTTAAATATGAGGATCCTACCGTACAGATCATCGATAAGCAAAAGCGTGTACATATGGCACATATCGACATACACTACGGATTCAGCGTAAACGGTGTTGCGGCTATACATACAGAGATTTTAAAGGATACCGAGCTTAACAATTTCTACAAAATCTATCCGAAAAAGTTCAATAACAAGACTAACGGCATTACTTTCCGCCGTTGGCTTATGAGCTGTAACAGAGAGCTTACTGCGCTTTTGGACAATACTATCGGTACCGGATATAAAAAGGATGCCGATGAACTTGAAAAGCTCCTTAAGTTTAAGGACGACAAGAAGGTACTTGATGAGATAGCCGATATTAAGATGCAGAAAAAGAAGGCTCTTTGTGAGTACCTTGCAAAGAAGGAAAAGGTAGAGATAGATCCGAATTCTATATTTGATATACAGGTTAAGAGACTCCACGAGTACAAGCGTCAGCAGATGAATGCACTTTATATCATCCACAAATATCTCGAGATAAAGAGTGGAAAGCTTCCAAAGAGACCTATTACGTTTATCTTTGGAGCTAAGGCAGCACCTGCATATGTAATAGCTCAGGATATAATTCACTTAATCCTTGTTCTTTCGGATATAGTAAATAATGACACGGACGTCAACAAATACATGAAGGTCGTTATGGTAGAGAACTATAATGTTTCCTACGCTGAAAAGCTTATTCCCGCATGTGATATTTCCGAGCAGATATCTCTTGCATCAAAGGAGGCTTCGGGAACCGGAAACATGAAGTTTATGCTTAACGGTGCGGTAACTTTGGGAACCAGTGACGGAGCAAATGTTGAGATCGGGGACCTTGTGGGTGAGGATAATATATACATCTTCGGAGAAAAGTCCGACACTGTAATAGATCACTACGCAAAGGCAGATTATGTGTCGAAGGATTTCTATAAAAAGAGCAAGACCATCAAGGAAGCCGTCGACTTTATCGTAAGCGATGAGGTTATAAATAGAGGAAACAAAAAGAGCTTAACCAGACTTTATAACGAGCTCCTCAACAAGGATTGGTTTATGACGCTTCTTGACCTCGAGGATTATATAAAGGTTAAGGATAAGGCTTTTAAGGATTACGAAAAGAGAACCGAGTGGAAAAAGAAAGCTCTTGTTAATATCGCAAAGGCAGGATTTTTCTCAAGCGACAGAACCATCGCAGAGTATAACAAAGATATCTGGAAACTTAAATGATTATTATAGCAAGAACATCCTAACGCTTAATGATTTGTTTTGGAAAACCGATGGTTAAAACATAGGACACGATAGTTTAGATGAAAAGAGGCGCGCAGCTTATTGCTGCTCGCCTTCTTTTATATAGGGAAATATTGTATCCATAAATGCTAAAACGGCTTGCAACTGATCCGGCGAAGCGTATTTAAGTCTTGATATAATATCATTTAATTTATCGTTTTCAGAATTCAATTTTTTTTTTAATATAACGACATCTGAGATTTCAACACCGAGAATATCACAGGAATCAATCACTTTTTCTAAAGTAAAATTACGTGATCCGTGCTCTAATTGATAATAGTATTGCAGGTCGACTTTTAATTTTTCAGCCATGCCTGCTTGAGTCATATTTCGCATTTCTCTGTATTTTTTTATATTTGCTGCTATAATTTTGCTGCGCTCGCTCATTAAATTAACCTCTTTTTCATTATTTTGTAAAATGCCGGAAAATTGTATTTATGCTTACTGCTCTATAAATAGGATACCTTTTTTTCCCAATAACAAAAATCTAGCATACAGCTATTATAAAATAGCAAAATGCTAGATTAAACACTATGCGTGATTAAACAATCTAATGCAGTTTGAAGAGGGCTATGCTATAATCATAAAGGAGATTTATTGAACCGTTATTTTTAATAAAAGGAGGAGGTAGCCTTAAATGGCAGAACAGGTTTTAGATAGTGTAGGGGATTTGAAAGATGCTGCAAAGCTTATGAAAGCCACTGAGAAAAAGTGTCCTTCATGCGGAGCGGCAATGGAGTTTGACGCCGCCAGCGGGAAGCTTAAGTGTCCTTATTGTGAGACTGAGGTAGAGATTCCTGCAGCAGTTGAAAAAGAGTCTGATCAGCCCGGAGAGAAAGTCGGAGTAGGACAGGTTCAGAAAGAGGGGGCGGCAAAAGAAAACGTCCTCGATTTAGATAAGATAGAGGAGGATGGCAACAGAGACTGGGGTACAGCTACAAAAGTATTTAACTGTAAATATTGTGGTGCTGAAATTGTGATGGATGTCAACTCACTTTCCACCACTTGCCCTTATTGCGGATCCAATCATGTTACCGAGGCGACGGACGATAAGGGTACTCTTTCACCCGGAGGCGTAGTTCCTTTCCGGATTTCTCAGCAGCAAGCCGGTGAGCTTTTCAGAAAATGGATAGGAGCAAAACTTTTTGCACCCAATGCTGCCAAAAAGAGTGCAAAAGCCGAGAGTTTCCAGGGAATATACCTTCCTTATTGGACATTTGATGCTCAGACCGAGACTGATTATATCGGTGAATACGGAATTGACACAACAGAGCATTATACGGATTCCGATGGAAATGATTGCACCAGAACAAGGACGGATTGGTACGACACAAGAGGTCATCACAGCGAATTTATAGACGATGAACTCATTTGCGCATCCAAAAATCACACAGAAAGCTTTTTAAAATCAATTGAGCCTTTTAATACTGCCGATAATAAAGTTTATTCTCCCGAGTATCTTTCGGGATTTTTGGCAGAGAGATATACCGTTCCCTTGACAGAAGGATGGAACAGTGCAACAAAACAGATAGAGTATGATCTTAAGAATAGTATCTGCAGAGAAATTGAAGCAATCAATTGTGCTGATGATTCCAAGGTCCACAAGATGGATATCGTATATTCAAATATGACCTATAAATATCTTCTTCTGCCTGTATGGATGAGCAGTTTTACATTTAACGGTAAAGTATTCCAGTTTGCCGTTAACGGACAGACCGGTAAAGTAGGCGGTAAGTCGCCTGTATCACCTTGGAAGGTTGCGCTTGCAATTATCATAGGTATCATAGTACTGATTATTCTCTTCAATCTCTTTGGCGGGGAATAATAAGGATATATTAAATTTATTTTTTATATTTCAGACCGACATGTCGGTATTCTAAGGGTCGCATGCCATAGTATTCTTTGAATATTCTGGCGAAGCGGCCCTGGTTTGTATAACCGCACCTGTCGGCTATGTCGAATACGGAAAGTTCAGTCTCAGTCAGCATTTTAGCGGCCTTTTTCATGCGGAGGATGCGCATGTATTCTGACACATTCATATCAAACATTATCTTGAAATAGTTCTTCAAGCTACTTTCACTAACCTTAAGCTCTTGTGATATCTCTCGCATGGATACATGGACCGATATATCTTCGGTCAGTCTTGCCTGGACAGCCCTTGCAAGACTCATTTGAGCCTTGGTAAGGTAGACTGCATCTTTATTATTTCCAAGCTCACTTATAGAGAGTATACGCAGAATCTTTAGAAGGTCTAGCTTTATCAGAGCCTGATCATCGGGGCTCCCATACATATCAAGCCATAGCTTTTGTATATCGCCGGCGGCTTCTGTTATGAGCAGGCCGCTGTCCTTTTGACTTATTCTTTTCAGTTTATCTATGTCTATATTAAATTCTTTGAGGATACTATAGGTTCTGTCCGTAAACATTTCCTCAAGTATTCCGACTTCAAAGCCTATATAAAAATCGGTGGGATAGAAGAAAGATTCCCTTACCACATACCCGCTGATACTTAGATTGTTATCGGTCAGGTAGCGATATTTATCGCTGCCGGTCTTGAACTCGCACCTTCCTGATATGCAGTAATTCAGTAGGATAAGTTCGCTTTCTTTTGCAAAGGTTCCAACGTTTATACCGGTTGTGTGGACTTCGTTTAGAAAGAGAATTATCCCGGGCAAAAAAGGGTAGTAGGTGTTGATATAATATCCGTTTTCCAGGTCGGTCCTGATAGGCAGGGTTTTGTCCGTATCCCAGGGGATTATTTGGGAGGCGGTGTCCGGGGCGGGTGCTTTTCTCATTTTGTGTGATTATTCTCCTTGAAAAAGTGTTTAATTTTTAAAAGATAATTAAAAAAGATTAACATTAGAAATACAATTTTATATCTGACCCAAAATGTCTTTTTTTTAATAACAAATTCGACAGGCATATAAGCACATTAGCCGTTTCTGAACTTATTATATCATCGAGAGAAAAACAGATATATTGTTAAAATGTCCTTTTTTACTTAAAATTGCATAGAAAGTTAGTCAAATCTAACATATATTAGTCAGGTGCTTGGGAAAGACCCTCGGGTATTTGCATAAAGAGAGAGATTCAAGCGTAAGAAAACTGCAATTACTCATCCCGAGGATCAAAATTAAAAAGGAAAGGAAAGAAGATGAATCTTACAGAACTAAAAAATGGACAAAAAGCCATAATAGTTAAGATCGAAGGTGAGAGAAGATATCTCTCTCGAATCACTTCCATCGGACTTAATGTCGGATGCAAGGTTGAAATGCTTCAGAATGTCAAAAAGAAGCCCTTACTTATCTATGGCAGAGACACGATGATAGCGCTTAATCAGGAGGAATCCAAGAGAATTCAAGTGGAGGTGGCTTCATCATGACCGAGAATAAAACCATAGCTCTTTTAGGACAGCCCAATTCGGGTAAGTCTTCTATTTTCAACAGTCTTACGGGAATGCACCAGCATGTAGGTAACTGGCCCGGCAAGACTGTAGAGAAGAAAGAAGGAACCTTTGTATATAACAATGTGACTTACACCATTGCCGACCTGCCCGGTTCATATTCCCTTTCAGCTAACTCTGATGAAGAGATAGTTACCAGAGATTACATAGTTAAAAAAGATGTTGACATGGTATGTGTTTTGGCAGATGCTTCACAGCTTGAGAGAAGCCTTTATATGCTTGCTGATTATGCAGGCTTAAAGACTCCGGCAATGCTTGTGCTTACCATGACTGATGTTGCCGAAAAACAGGGAAAAAAGATAGATGCGGAGGCTTTGTCTAAAAAGCTTGGCATCGAGGTATGCTCTGTTATAGCTTTTGATAAGAAGACCTTCGAGCCTTTTTACAATGCGGTTGAAAAGACTATCAAGAATCAAAACTGCTTAAATGCCGATGAATTGTATTCATTTTTCACATCATCCGATATCGCGGCAGACTATGATGCAGCATTAAAGATAGGTGAGAAACTTGCTGACGGCAGAAGAACAAAAGAGTGGATAGCTTCCAAAATCTTAGAAGAGGACGAGCTGGTACTCAGAGAGGTCAAGATTAATGATCCGGCAGATGCCGATTCATTGCCGAAGAACGCTCTTAAAGTCAGTGATTCAAGGTTCAACTGGATAGACAAGGTGCTTGAGGGCTGTGTTACCAAAGAAAAGAAGCCTTCAGAACTTCTCACAAAATTCGACAAGAAGGCAATTGCACCTAAGAAGGGTGTTCTTATATCCATCCTTATGATGCTGGTAGCTTTGGCAGGATCGATGATAGTAGCTATGCCTTTTATGGGCCTCGGAGGATCCATCCCGTCAATATTAAATCCTTTAGTGGATCTTTTATCAGATGGGCTCGGTGTATCTGTAGAAATATGTCACTTTATCAAATCAACCTTGGTTACATCTTTGGGATGGGTTATCTCCATGGTAGGATTTATCTTTGGTATGAGCTTTGTTTTTGGTCTCTTGGAAGAGGTCGGATATATGGCCAGAGTGTCATACGTATTTGATAGATCCATGAGCAGGCTTGGCCTTCAGGGTAAGGCTATAATGCCTATGATTATGGGATTTGGCTGTACCATGGGTAGTGTATCGGGTTCTAAGGTAATAGATTCCTATGGCCAGAAGATTCTTACCATAGCAGTTGCTTGGGCAGTACCTTGCGGAGCGACCTTTGTTGTAATACCTACCTTGGCTTCGGGATTTTTCGGCAGCTTGGGCGGTATACTGGTAATGATATTTATTTTTGCTATAATGTTCGGCCATATTATTTTGACGGCAAAGATATTCGGAAGAAAGTTAAATCCGGTTGACAAGAGAACAGGTATCGTAATGGAGCTTCCTCCTTATCACAAGCCAAGGTGGGGATTTATTTTAAAGAATTCTCTTATGCGTATGTGGGATGTATTCAAGAAGGCTTTTGTAATAGAGGTCATCGTATGTATCATATTCTATTTCCTCAGTTATTCATCTTCGGGAATAGAGGGAAGCATCCTCTATAAAATTGGTACCTTTATTGAACCTGTTTCAAAATTTTTCGGAATGGGATGGCAGACCTTTATGTCCTTTGTTGCGGCTACGATTTCCAAAGAGGCCGTACTTGGAGTATTGTCCGCTATATTTGCCAATTCAGGAAGTATTGTTGACTCGACAACCGGTCTTGCTGCGGCTGCGGACAATGTTGTTCAACTTGTCACACAGGCAATTCCGAAGGCAGAGGCCCTTGCATTTATAGTTGCCGTAACCTTTAATATCCCTTGCTTGCAGGCAGTTGTTGCCACATATAATGAGACTCACTCTTTGAAGTGGACTGCCAGAATCGG
>JAIKXH010000156.1 GCA_024684215.1 Lachnospiraceae bacterium | reverse complement strand
ATTCCGAAAACACCACGGAACCCGAAGTTCCATCAACCACTGCAAGCACAAGCTCTGCAGATTCATCATCTCCTAACGATTCCGAAAACACCACGGAACCCGAAGTTCCATCAACCACAAATGCCGGCTCGTCCGAAAACTTTATAGCCAACTACAATGCTTCAACTCAGAATACAGCTAACCGCATAAAAGAGCTCTCGTCATCCAAGGACCCTGTAACAGTTGAGTTTTCCGAGGGAGACTCCATTCCTCTTAATATGATGAATGAAGTTAAAGCTTCAAGTAACGTTACACTTGTGTTTTATTTCACCTATAACGATGTAAATTATACCTGTAAGGTAACTCCCGCAAAAGCAAAGCTTTATGTTAAGGATGATATCCCCTGGTACGGTCCTCTTTATCTTATGATGTATTTTGACGTAACCAAAAATTAACGATTTATACTTACCATAAAACAAAGCCCTGCACCGATCAAAAGGTGCAGGGCTTTTTGCTTTTTTCTCTTTAATTATTTAAGCCATATCATCCAAGCTGTTCCGCAATCTTATCACTGAGATTGTTTACGCAGTCATGGAAAGTTCCTTTCATAGTACATCCGGCAGCTCTGTCGTGACCACCTCCGCCAAACTGTACCGCAATCTTTGAAACATTAACATTCTCGGATGAGCGAAGGGAAACCTTATACTCCTGAGGTGCAGTCTGATACATAAATATAGCGACATCGATTCCTCTTATATTGTTAAGCTGGCTTACGATTCCCTCGTAGTCCTTGGGCTTTACGCCATAAAAATCGGCTGTCTTTGTATCTATCAGACTTACGATACATCTCTCATCCATAAAGCGAACGCTCTCCATAAGACAGCGTCCCATAATCTGAGACTGTAAATAAGTCTTCTCGAAAAATACTCTTTTTATAAGCTTTGAAAAATCAAATCCAAACTCAATAAGATCTGCCGCACGCCTCATAGTATCGGGAGATGTACAAGAGTATTGGAAAACTCCGGTGTCTGTAACCATTCCCGCATAAAGAGCCATAGCTATCTCTTTATCAAGCTTATCTTTGTCCATATATTTGCACAAAAGTTCAGCAGTTGCGCTGATTTCAGGCTCTATGATATTAATATCTCCGCATCCTTCATTACTTACATGATGGTCCATATTAATAGTCTTTTTAGCTACATCAAAATACTTTTGTGCATCGCCCAATCTATCATAATTGCAGTCAAGTGCAAAATAGACATCATAGGGTTCTACATCGGGGAATCCCTGAACGATGTCCTTATAGCCACACAAATCTGAAAAGATGGTGGGCGGATATTCAAGGTTTACATCAACCTTTGTATCCGGCATGGCGTTCAAAAGATATCTCCTTAAAGCAAGGCATGAGCTTATGGCATCGCCGTCCGGCCTGATATGACCGCTGATGCCGATTCTCTTTGCTCCCTCACATTCTTTTAAAATATCAAAATTACTCAATATCTGTTTCCTCTGAATCTGAATTCACCGCATCACCGCGCTCTTTGGCAGCATTCTCGTCCTTAGCGATAACTTCGTCGATCTTGTGTGTCATGGAAACACCGTATTCAATGGACTGATCCATAACAAAAGTGATTTCGGGAGTATTTCTAAGGTTAAGTCTGTGAGCCAATTCTCTCCTGATATAAGGTGCGGCACTTTTAAGTCCGGCACCGGTATTAACACGGTCCTCTTCACTTCCCAAAACCGAAATCCAAACCTTACATGTTTTAAGATCGGGCGCAACCTGGACATCTACGACGCTTGTCCAGGGACTGATACGCGGGTCCTTAATCTCATCCCTGATGATAACAGAGAGTTCCTTTTGGACCTCTCCGTTAACACGGGTATTCTTTATACTGTTTTTACGCATTTTACCTGGGTACCTCTACCATAATGTAAGCTTCTACCTGATCGAGCTCGGCAACCTTGTCAAATCCGTCAAATACAAGTCCGCATTCAAATCCGGCCTTAACTTCCTTGACATCGTCCTTAAATCTCTTGAGTGAAGCAAGCTCACCCTCAAATATCTGCTCGCCCTCACGGGTGATACGAACCTTACATCCTCTCTGAATCTCACCGTCAAGCACATAAGAACCGGAGATGTTTCCGATTGCGGATGCCTTGAAAATCTGGCGGATTTCAGCATGTCCGATAACCTTTTCCTCATATACGGGATCAAGCATACCCTTCATGGCAAGCTCGATATCCTCAATAGCCTTGTAAATGACATCATAGAGTCTAAGGTCAACATTTTCTTCCTCAGCGGTAGCCTTTGCTGTAGCATCGGGACGAACGTTAAATCCGATGATAATGGCATTTGAAGCACTTGCAAGAGATACGTCGGACTCGTTGATGGCACCTACACCGCCGTGGATGCATTTTACAACAACTTCATCATTTGAAAGCTTTGTAAGAGACTCTTTAACTGCCTCAACCGATCCCTGTACATCTGCCTTAACGATGATGTTAAGCTCCTTGAGGTTGCCTTCCTTAATCTTGGAGAAGAGATCCTCAAGGCTCATGCGGCCCTTGATTTCCTCAAGCTTCTTAGCTTTATTCTCAGCCTTATATGTCTCGGCAAACTGTCTTGCAGTCTTATCGTTTTCATGAGCAAGGAATACCTCACCTGCCTCGGGTACATCGGAAAGTCCGAGAATCTCTACAGGTGTTGAGGGAGTAGCCTCCTTTACACGGCGTCCTTTGTCATCGATCATTGCACGAACCTTACCGTAGGCAGCCCCTGCCGATACGAAATCTCCGACATGGAGAGTACCTTTCTGTACAAGAATAGTTGCAACAGGTCCGCGTCCCTTATCAAGTTCTGCCTCGATAACAAGACCTCTTGCGGTTCTGTCGGGATTAGCCTTAAGTTCAAGCACATCAGCGGTAAGAAGGATCATATCGAGCAAATTGTCGATTCCTTCTCCGGTTTTAGCGGATACTGGAGCAAATACGGTACTTCCGCCCCAATCCTCTGAAATGAGCTCATACTCTGAAAGTTCCTGCTTAACTCTGTCAATATTTGCAGAAGGCTTATCAATCTTGTTAACTGCTACAATAATTTCTACGCCTGCTGCCTTTGCATGGTTTATAGCTTCAACAGTCTGAGGCATTACACCATCATCTGCAGCAACTACTAATATAGCGATATCTGTTGAGTTTGCACCACGCATACGCATCGCTGTGAATGCTTCGTGTCCGGGAGTGTCGAGGAAAGTGATCGTTCTTCCCTGAACATCTACGGTATATGCACCGATAGCCTGGGTAATACCGCCGGCTTCTCTGTCGGTAACCTTTGTTTTTCTGATAGCATCAAGAAGTGACGTCTTACCATGGTCAACGTGACCCATTACGCAGACAACGGGAGGTCTGTCCTTAAGAAGAGAGGTATCCTCTTCTTCCTCCTTAAGAAGCTCTTCAATGATATCTACCTTAACCTCATGCTCACAGAGTATCTCATACTCCATAGCGATGGTCTCGGCATCCTCAAATGAAAGCTCATCATTAAGGGTAACCATCTTACCGGCGAGGAAAAGCTTCTTAACGATATCCGCAGGACGCTGCTTCATCTTTTCTGCAAGATCCTTAATAGTGATAGTGTCTGGAAGAGTGATAACCTTGATTACTTCCTCTACAACCTCTACCTTCTTCTCAGGCTTAATAAACTTGCCTGCGCGCTTAACTTCGTTTTCCTCTTCGTAAGCTATATCCTTGCGTCTGTCTCTGTCTTTTGACTTGTCTCTTCTTCCGCGGTTCTTTTCGTTATTTTCTGAAGGAGCTGCCCCGCCTTGGAAGTCTTTTTTATTCCTATTTTCTCCAAATCCAGCTCCCGGTCTTTCATTAGACCTACCATCTCGACTATTATTATTAAAGCCACGGCCACTACCTGCACCGCTATTGCCGCCTTTGTTATTCCCCCTAAAGCCTTCCCCTGACGCTTTGAAAGGCTTTTGACCTTCTGACCTAGTTTTGCCATTTACGGTACCTCCTCTGTCATTTGAAAATCTGTCGGATGAGCTGCGCTGGAAAGAACCTGTGCGCTCCTTAACTCTGTCGTTTCCGTTACCTTCTCTTACAAATCCCTTGGAGTTATTCTCTCTTGCAGGTGCCTGGCCCTGCGCTGCCTGAGAAACTGCCTCTCTTACAGGTGCTGCTGCGGGAGCCTGTTCCTTAACTGCGGGCTTTTCCTCAACCTTTTTCTGCTGATTCTTGTTATCGGGAACCATCTGCACACTGGGTGTGGGTGAAGGAGGGGTTAAGGGCTTGATTCTTCCCATAGGCTGCGAAGGTCTCTGCTGATTGTTATTATATCCGTTTCCTCCGCGTCCGCCGTTTGCCTGTCCTCCCTGAGGTCTCTGTCCGCCGTTTCCGGGGCGAACCTTATCGTTTAATACGATACTGATCCTCTTTTTCTTGGGCTGTTCAGCCTGCTTGCCCTGCGCCTGGTTTTTATTCTGCTCGGGCTTTGCTGCCTTGTTCCGGCTCTCTTCATTAGAAGGAGCTTTTTTCTCCTCCTTTGTGGGAGCTTTATTCTCTTCCTTTTCGGGAGCCTTGGGAGCGCCCTTAGAAAAAGCCTTCCTTATCTCTGCTGCCTGGTCCTCTTCAAGTCCGCTTGATGAACTTGTGGCTCCGTATCCCTTTTGGGAACAAAGTGCAAGTATCTCTTTGCTTTCTATTCCGAGTTCCTTTGCTAATTCATATATTCTTGTTTTTGCCATATTCAAAACATCCTTTCGATCATTCTTCCATTAAAGTAACAAGCTTTTTGGCAAATCCCGCTTCGGTTATTGCAAGTGAAGCTCTTTGCTCTTTTCCTATCGCATGTCCCAATTTATCTCTGACTCCCCAGATTTTAACAGGCACATCATAATAAGTGCATTTGTCGTTAAAAAGCTTTTTTGTATTATCCGATGCATCGCTTGCGACCACCACCAAATACGCTTTACCGCTTCTTATTGCATCAAGCACCTGATCTTCGCCGCTTGTAAGGTTTCTGCCTCTTGTGGCCAGCCCCATCAAAGAGAGGATTTTTTCTTCGTTATCCAAGACTTTCTATCTCTCCTTTCAGTTTCATGACCACTTCCTCGGGTATGCTCTCTTTAAAGGATCTCTCAAGACCTTTTTTCTTAAATGCCAGATTAAGGCATTCCGCATTCTTACATATATAAGCACCGCGACCGTTTTTTTTGCCGGTAACGTCGGCTTCATATATACCCTCGGACACTCTCACTATACGTATCAGTTCTTTTTTATCTTTTCTTTCTAAGCAGCCTATACAAACTCTGGCCGGAACATTTTTTGCCATTTATTTCCTCTTACTTTATTCTTCGACAGGATTTTCCTCAACGTACTCCTCATCGTAATCAGCATCCTCGTCGTCATAGAGGTAATCCTCATAACGGAATCCGGGAGCATCCTGTGCCTGAGACTCTGACTTAATATCAATCTTATAATTGGTAAGCTTAGCTGCAAGTCTCGCGTTCTGACCTTCCTTACCGATAGCAAGTGAAAGCTGATCGTCGGGAACAACTACCTTTGCAGACTTTTCATCGGGATCTGCAAATACCGCAACAACGCTTGCAGGTGAAAGTGCATTCTGTACGAGTCTTCCGGGATCTTCGTCCCAGTTAACGATGTCGATCTTCTCTCCGCCGAGTTCATCAACTATAGCATTTACTCTGGCACCGTTCATACCTACACATGCGCCGACAGGATCAACGTTTTCATTGTTGCTCCATACAGCAATCTTGGTACGGCTTCCGGCCTCACGGGCAATGCTCTTTATCTCAACTGTACCGTCTGCGATCTCAGTTACTTCCTCTTCAAAAAGTCTCTTTACAAGTTCGGGATGAGTGCGGCTTACGTTGATGCGGGGTCCCTTGGGTGAGCTCTTTACATCAAGCACATAAACCTTGATTCTCTGTCCGATGCGGAAAGTCTCGCCCTCTGCCATCTCTCCCTCTGCAAGGATTGCATCGGCCTTACCTAAGTTAAGGCTTACATTCTTTCCGATAATTCTCTGTACGATACCTGTAACAACGTTCTTTTCCTTCTCGAAATACTGATTGAAAATAACGTTTCTCTCTTCTTCTCTGATCTTCTGAACGATTACCTGCTTAGCGTTCTGAGCAGCGATACGTCCGAATTCCTTTGACTTGATCTCGACATTAATGATGTCTCCGACTGAAGCCTTCTTTGAAATCTTCTTTGCGTCCGCAAGGCAAATCTGATTAGCGCTATTCTCCACATCTGATGCGTTTTCAACAACCTCTTTTTCAGCATAAACAAGATAATCGCAAGTCTCGCGATCAATCTCCACGCGCACATTTTCACTTGAGCCGAAGTTCTTTTCGCAAGCCTGCATAAGTGAATTCTCGATAGCATCGAGAAGTACATCTCTGCTAATGCCTTTTTCTCTCTCCAGCAAATTGAGTGCTTCCATCAGTTCTGTGTTCATAATTTTTCTTTTTTCCTCCATGTGTATATATTCAGTTTTTATGTATCCGTAATGTATTAAAAGTCGAGCTTTAAACGAATTATCGCAATGTCTTTACGGCCAAAGGATTTATCACCGTCACCGTCCGATATAACAATATTATCCTTGTCATATGACTTTAAGGTTCCTTCAAAATCCTTGCATCCGTCAAGCGGTTTATATAATTTGATCTCTACTTCTTCGCCAAGTGAATATTCAAGGTGGCGATCCTTTTTTAAAGTTCTTCCAAGCCCGGGGCTTGAAACTTCCATAATGTAAGCATCGGCTATGAAGTCCTCCTTATCAAGGGCATCCGACAGCGCTCTGCTTACCGTTTCGCAGTCGTCTATATTTACGCCGCCTTCTTTGTCTATATAAGAGCGAAGATAAAAATCGCTTCCCTCTTTGACATATTCGACATCGTAAATCTTCACTCCCGCGGCATCGGCAATAGGCTTTAAAAGTTCTTCACACTTTGCCTCATAATCTTCTCTCAAAGACATGTTTTTCTCCTTACCTTGGTACCGGAATACCGGTAAAAGCCGGTTCTTCGCTTCTGCGCTAAAAAAGAGTGGCTCGCAAGCCACTCTCAATAGTTACCATAATTAATTTACATAAGTAATAATATACTTCCTCAAGCCAAAAGTCAACAGAAAAAAACGTTTTTTCAGCCTGTTTTTAAGGATTTTTGAACTAATTATCGAATTTTTTTCCATGTATCTTTTTGCCGTTTACGGAAATAGATCCAAGTTCGACCTCAGCATCGATTTTTGCATTCTCGTTAGGCGTGTCGATATCTATTACTCCAAGGCTGCAATCAGCCGTTACTTCATTGAATTCTCCGTCAATTTCGATATTTCCCATAGATGAAGTAAAATCTCCGCAGTCAAAGCTTACCTCTGAAAACTCGATATTTCCAAGGTCGGTCTCTACATTTACATCACCGCTTTTAACATCGGTAAACTCAACATTTCCGGCATCGGTTGATACAGCAATGTCTCCGGTAGATGATTTCTTAATGATTACGTTTCCGGCATCGGCCTTTATATCAGTCCTTCCCGAAATAATATTCATAAGCCCGACATTTGCAGCATCGGCATCTACATCCATACTGTCAAATTCATATCCGTCAAGCTTTATTTCTCCGGCATCTACGTTAGCGGTAAGCTTGCCGAAATTTGTTCCCTCCGGCACATAAACAGTAAGCTTAAATGTTTCATCCACATGTACTCCGTCTACAAGCTTAAGATTGATTGCCTTTTCGGCCTTAACCTTTATATAAAGGCAATCATCCTTTACATAGATCTCGGGCGAAAGCTCTTCAGGGTAATTAAACTCGTATGAATAATCCTCTCCCTCTTTGACGGTAAAGCTTATAACATCCCCTTCAATATCTATATCGTTAAAAGCGGAAAGCTTCCCGGACTCGGTCTTTAAATCGGACGATGTAAAAATGTTTATTCCGGAAAGATTATTTTTTATATGTGAAAACCTGAATCCCAGGACTACTGCGATTATAATTGCGGTAATCACAAATATTAATACTATATAAAGCGTCTTAAGTGATTTCATATTTATTTCTCCTGACTTTTATCTTTTACTTTTTATTAATCTTTTGCTCTCAAAGCTTTCTTTAAAGGTCCGTGAAGGACTCCGGCTACGGGCCAGATTATCCAGGTAATTCCCCATTTAAAGGTTACAAAGCTTAGGATAAGGTATAAACAAACCAGCGTAGGCCAGTAGACGCTCATACAAAATTCCGCAGTCTTATTTACATACTTAAAGTTCGAGTCATCTTCGGGCTCATAGGCGGCCTTTATAGTGCCTGTGCCGTTTAATTTAAGAAGAGCTTCATATCCGCTCTTTCTCATGGAACTGTATATGATAAGTACCACTCCGATAGCTACCGCTATAAAGAATGTAGCCCCCGATGCATCACTAAACCTTGGCAGCACTTCATCAATAATAGCAGCAGGGATCCAGCTTACCACACAAAGTAAAATACCAATGGTAAATGTAAGAGTGTGATTTCTTTCATAGACCGCTCTCTCATCGGCAACAAGCTTTGTGGCATCCATGCTGAGCGCTGTTTTTTTATTTTTATAATTACTCCAGCCCTCCATAGCGCCCGCGCCAAGAACGATCATAACAACGCCGGCGGCTATTATAAGTGCCATGAATATAAATCCTATAAAATCATATCTTCCGTGAAGGAAAAGCTCTGTGAGTATACCGCCGACAGGACTTAAAATACAGATTCCGACTCCAAGTCCTATTTTTGTTGATCCCTCGGCCCTCTGCTTTAAAAGCTCTTCTGCTTCGGTTGCGTTAATTATGATTTCAGGCTCAACATATTCCGATTTGAATGTAGCACTATCTTTGTTTTCCGCTTTGTTTTCTGCGTTTTCTTTCTTTGACTCATTTTCCGCAAAACTATCTGAATCGTTTTTCTTAACTTCATTTTCAAGGCCCAAAGCCTCAGCAAGCTCGTTTAAGTTGCCGAACTCGGAAATAACGGTTCCTACCGCTTCATTTTCAGTCTTTCCTTCGCTTAAAAGCTCATTGTATTTATCTTCCATCATCTGCCAAAGTTCATCCTTAGCCTTAAGAACCGAAGCTGTATTGGGAAGATTTGCAAACATTGTATCAAGATAATTTTTAATAGTTTCCATTGTAATTCTCCTCTATAAACCTCTCAACTACTTCTTTTGTGAGTATCCACTCCTCGCATTTTTCCTTGTAATAATTCATTCCGGCTTCGGTTATGCGATAGTAGGTCCTCTTTTTGCCGGTTCCTTCGGCCTCCTGTGAAAACGACTCAACATATCCGTTTTTCTCCATCCTCGAAAATGCCGAGTACAATGTCGTCTCCTTTATATTATATTTACTCTCGGATAAACTCTTTATCTGCTTTGAAATCTCATAACCGTATGAGGGCTCCTTGAGCAGCAAATACAGAATCATCGTATCGTTATATCCGCGAATAACATCGCTGCTGATCTCTGTCATTTACTTTCTCCTTTCGACTTTGGCATATCCTCTTATATAGCCGCGTCCGGCATCAATTATAGGCTTTGCCTCTGCGTTTACTATGTCAGTCGTACTTCGTCTGTCGTTACTACGTCTGTCATACTTTGTCTGTCGTAGTAAATATAACACTACTTAATATACATGTCAATCATTTATTTAAAAAAATTGTTAAAAATCTCTATATGCCTGTTTTTCGGCATTTGATAAGATTAATAAGACTAAAAATAACGGAGTAATTATGAAGATCGCATTTTTTGATATAGACGGAACTCTTACTTCCGAAACAGACGGCTTTGTACCTGAGAGCGCAAAAAAGGCCATAAGACGCGCCAGAGAAGCCGGAAATTTAATGTTTATAAATACGGGCAGATGCTTTCAAAACGTTGAACCTCGCTTTAGGGAGGTCGGTTTTGACGGATATATAAACGGTTGCGGTACCCATATTATGATCGGTGACGAAACCGTTCTCTATACCTCTCAGCCCGCAGAGCGCATCCATACTTTAACAAAGCTTTCAAGAGAGCTTAATGTCGATACTCTCTACGAAAGCAGGTACTATGTTACCTTCGACCCAAAGCATACACTCACTCATCCCTCTGCCATCGCCCAAAATCAGCGTTTTATCCAAAGAGGCTACGATGCCGGTATGGACATTGACGACCCTTCATTTACCTGCGATAAATTTGTAATATGGTATAAGGATGAATCTCAGCTTACAGAGATCAGAAAGTTTACGGATAAATATTATGACTGTATCGACAGAGGAGGAACTTTCAGGGAGTTTGTACCCATCGGTTACAGCAAAGCCTCAGGTATAGAATACATTTTAAAGCATTACAATCTTCCCCTCGAATCTGCGTACGCCTTTGGGGACAGCAACAACGACCTTGCCATGCTCTCATATGTAAAGCACAGTGTGGTTATGGGGAATGCCGACCCCAGGGAGCTTATGAAAAAAGCCGCCCACGTTGCCGGTAAGGCAAGCGAGGACGGCCTTGCAAATGCATTGTCAGATTTAGGTTTTTTTGAATAATATCAATTATTCTTCTTTTTAACACAAAATGAGAAATACAGCGCACAGATCATTAAATATGCGGAAATAATAAAATAATATGTTAATGCATCAGGCATTGTAAGTATCGTTCCGATCAAAAGAGCTATAAGTGAAAGGGCTATAAATCCTTTTCCGATATGCTCTTTTTCTTTTGTCTTTACAGTAAGGATTAATCCTCTTATAAATATAAATAAGTTTACAAGGATTAATACTCCCATTCCGTACAGTATTATCCTCATCTTCTTCATAAAATCCATAATCCATTGGTGACCTGACTTAACCTTTTCGTAAAGTCCGATTTTAGATGTAAGATTTGACCAGCGCAAAGTTAAACCGTTTCCATACATCTCATCCCTGCCTGCATCCCATGCATTACAAGTCCATTTTGGCAATTCATAATCCGTCCCTAAGTAAGAATCAAGATAATACAGTTTTCCCCCGGTAGTCGCATAGTAAACAGAGTCAACAATGTACTTTTTCATTATCTCGGGATTGTGCAATAATATGTTTCTGTACGCATTTAGGTAATTACCGCTTTTAGTCTCATCTAAACCTGTCTGATTGATATCTGCGTATCCTCTTACTTTATTATTGTACCTTCTGTATCCGTCCTCACCATACTGAGTTATAAGGTGTACCGGCATAACGTCAGATATGGCCACCATATCCTTTGCGGCGCCCTCATAGTTTAAAACCCTATCTTCACTGTTAAAAACTGCTCTCAGCCTGTTACAGGTGTTTACCATCTGATAGTCTTTGCCATAGTATTTAATATCACCCACTTTCTGGGGAAGCTTAAATGCTGCCATCATAAGAGCAAAAACCGCAATTCCCAAAAGAATTCTTTTTACTTTTCTCTTGCCTTGGAAAATAACGTAGATTCCGTAGAGTAAAATACCTATTATAATTCCTTCACTTCTGTATACAACAAGAAAACTTCCGAGCAGAGCCAGCTTGATATCTTCCGCTACGCTTCTTTCCTTGCCTTCCTCAATATCAAACCATATATATGTCATATAAAGCACAGCAAACAAAGTGTAGTACATTATCCTATGACCATAGCACATAAGCTCTATAGTTGCAGGAAGAAGGAAAATCAAGAAGACAAACCATCTTTTCTTGCCTGAAACATTTTTTACTCTGAAAAAAATGTAAGAAATAACATAGACAAACAATCCATATTGAACCAGCGGGATCATAAAATCTGCGGGAAAAAATAAAAGACTTGCTCCATAGATAACGCTGTGATATATACTGTGCCAATAATCCGGCGTCAGCCTTACCGCATCGGCATAAGTAATAACGTTATCATCAAAAGCTCCTCCGATCCAATATATACAATCAGGCCACATAAGCCCTATAAAGACCGCACCTGCAAGGAATATCGAAAGAAATATAATATACTCCTTTTTAAAGGAGGACACTATACCAAATATTAATCTCCAGAAAAAATAAATAAGGATTATCGCAAAAGCCTCAGTAATAATATATGTCATCACAATTTCGGCTCTTTTCCCAATAAAATCATTTATCGCGGCGGTTCCCATGGGGATATCACCTACATTGTTAAAAACACGCCTTGCCCATAAAAAGGTAAGTATTACATGTATTGCCGTGATTATCAGCCTTATTTTTTTGCTGTTAAATATTTTCTGAATCATCTGCCTTTATCCCTCGGGCTCCAAATTGTTCTTTTTTAGGAAATCAATAAAATCTTTTGCAGGCAAGGGTTTTGAGAAATAGAATCCCTGTATGAAATCACAGCCCATACTTCTAAGGGTCTCAAAATCCTCCTTGGTTTCAACGCCTTCTATAACAAGTTCTTTTTTAATATCCTTCATCATACGAACAGTATTGTTCATAATCGACTTTCCGGAAACGGTGTTCATATTGTCAACGAGACTCTTGTCTATCTTAACAATCTTAAGGGGAAGTTTTGATACGCGCTGTATGTTGGAATACCCTACTCCGTAATCATCCAGTGAAAAACTGTATCCCTGTTCCGATAAAATCTTTAGATTTTCATCCATAACATTTCCGATATTGTCATACGAAGTCTCTGTAATCTCAAGATTGACCTTGTCCGGACCAACCTGATATTTATCACGCAATGAAGCCATTTTATCGGGAAGTTGTCTTTCAAGGCACTGGGCTACTGACAGATTGATCTCGATATAAGAAAGTCCCAGCTTTTCTATCTCGTTTTCCGAAGCAAATTTATGTACCGCATCCAGCACAAAATCACCTATAGGCAGTATAAGTCCTCTTCTTTCAGCCTCAGGTATAAACTCCGCAGGTGAGATCTGTCCGTATTTTTCATCGTCCAGTCTAAGAAGTGCCTCCGCAGAAATAAATTTATGATCCCAAATAGAATAAATAGGCTGGTAATATACCTCAAATTTCTCATCTCTTATAGCACGGGTGAGAATTTCGTTCATATTGTTTATGATCTGGAACTCTTTAGTTTTATTAATTTCAGCAGCATCAATAAATATCTGATCATGGGGCATAAGTTCAGAGAAATGATGTCCGATATGCTTGATCTCCCTGTAACTGTCAAGTCCGTCGGGGTATTTTATAGAGCAAACTTTATATTCAAGTTTTGCGCCTGTCCCCTTCAAATCGTCAGTATATTTTTCAACGCTGGTTGCAAGTATCGGTACCAAGCTCTCACTGTCGAAATCATGTTCATCGATAATAAGGTAAATATACCCGGGATGTTCAAAATACAATTCTCCGTGCAAGTGCTCGGTAGAAGCAAGACTAAGAGCCTTATCTGCAATCAGTCTGATATATTTGACATATCTTTCTTCGCCAAGATACGTTCTCACCTCTCTGGCATTTAAAAACTTAATAGCCAAAATCTGAACAGGTTGCTTTGTTATCATTATCTTTTGCAGTGTATCAAGATATGCCTTCCAGCTCTGAAGTCCCACAACGGAATCAAGAACTTCGTCAGGCCTTAGTACAACAAGTTCAATGAGCAAAAGAGAAATCGCAGATGCAACAAGTTCAACAAGAAAAATATCATTAAAGAACTGGAAAACTACAGCTCCATACGTAAGAACATACATGGAAACCAGCGCAAACCATTTTTTGATATCCAAAAACCTTTTGCAATATATAAGGTGCGATAATCCGAATATCACGTATACAGAGGCCATAGCGTAGAATACGCTCATTAAAGGTCCGCGTAAATATCCGTTTTGCGCAGTAACGCTAAAGCACTTACCAAAAATAGGATTGGTAAATAAAAGCACAAGAAATACGTCAAAAGGTATGCTGGTGAAAATAAAGTTTATTCTTTTCCTAAACACATACCACGTATTTGTAATAGAGTATATAAACATGAAATACAAAAGACCTGTTCCGTTGTGAAACAGGAAATAAGAGTACGCAAAAAAATTACCGAAAATAAGATTTACTCTTGGTACAGGGGTATTTCTGACAAGAAGTTCTAGAGCTATATCTGAAACAGTTGCTATCAGAGAGGTTATAAGTATCCAGTTAAACAGCCTGCTGGAACGCCCTTTAGTCATGCCTCTTGCAAACGAAGAAAACAAAAGAACCATATAAAGCGGCACAGCAATATAGTCAAAATACAAAATCGAATCCATGTTATACCTCAAAACACCCGTTTTCACAGGCTATATCCCCTCATAAAAAATCTATGTTAAATTATAACATATTGATGTGCAAAATAGCTATCCCCATATTGTTTAAGTTTACATAAGAAAATTGTCCGAAATGAATATGGTTAATTATAAATAAAAACGGATTTCTTCGTTGCTTCGCAACTCTCGAAATCCGTCAAAAAGTATGCGCATATCGCCATTGCTTCGCAATTGGCTTTTATGCTCTTATTCTCTGTAGTTATAAATAAAAACGGATTTCTTCGTTGCTTCGCAACTCCCGAAATCCGTCAAAAAGTATGCGCATATCGCGCATTTTCTTCGAAAATGGCTTTTATGCTCTTATTCTCTGTAGTTATAAATAAAAACGGATTTCTTCGTTGCTTCGCAACTCTCGAAATCCGTCAAAAAGTATGCGCATATCGC
>JAIKXH010000075.1 GCA_024684215.1 Lachnospiraceae bacterium | reverse complement strand
CCCTTAGAGTACTACAAAACTATAGATAATATAGTCTATATTATTATTCAGTCTGATCAGACTTTACAGTTTGACTATATTACCAACAAATTTACCAATTGTTTTAAAGTGATCATAAGTGAGATTACAGGAAACAATTATGATGTTAAATTTGTTCTTAAAAGTGATATTGAGGATAATATGGTAGAAGAGACAATCAATTCTTCATCTGTTTCTTCCTATAATAATAAGGAAATTAATTCCGGTAATTTAAATCCTAAATATAAATTTGAAGATTTTGTCGTAGGAAGTAACAATAAGCTTGCTTATTCTGCATGTCTTGCAGTAGCGGAGACTCCGGGTGAAGTATATAACCCTTTATATATTTACGGAGATCCCGGACTTGGTAAAACTCACCTTATGCACTCAATAGGTCATATGATATTGGAACAAAATCCTAACAAAAAGGTTATTTATGTTACAAGTGAAGAGTTTACCAATGAAGTGATTGAATCTATCAGAAGCGGTGATGCTTCATCTATGTCAAAGCTTCGTGATAAATATCGTACAGTAGATGTACTTATGGTAGACGATATTCAGTTTATAATAGGAAAAGATTCAACACAGGAAGAATTTTTCCACACATTTAATGCTCTTCATGAAGCTCATAAACAGATTGTAATATCTTCAGATAAGCCTCCAAAGGAAATTCAGAATCTTGAAGAGAGATTTATGACAAGATTCCTTTGGGGATTAACTGTAGATATCAAAAATCCCGATTATGAGACAAGAATGGCTATTTTAAGAAAAAATGCCGAAAAGCTTGAATTCAATGTAAGTGATGAAATAATCCAGTACATTGCCACTAATATTGTTTCAAATATAAGAGAGCTTGAAGGTGCACTTAATAAAATAGCTGCTTACGTAAAACTCAATAAAACAAATGATCCTACTCTTGAGATAGCTCAGGAAGCTCTCAAAGATATTATTAACCCTGAAAAGAAGATAATTAATTCTTCTGATATAATTGATACTGTTGCTGAAATATTTGATATTAGATCTTCTGATATACTTTCAGCCAAGCGAAATGCAGAATTTGTTCTTCCCAGACAGGTAGTAATGTATCTTTGCAATGATATTCTTTCAATGTCATTTACAAGTATTGCAAAAATGCTTAATAAAAAAGACCATACAACAATAATTCATGGCTGCAATAAGATAAAAGATGATTTAATCACTGATGAAGACCTCAAAAAGAGGGTTGAAGTAATAAGAAAAAAACTGTCTTAAAATTATTTATTGATTAACTTTTATCAATAATAATACTGATATCTTGTGGATAAACAAGGTATAAATATATTAAAACATGTGGATTGGCGTTTATAAGCCTTTTAAAGAGCTTTTTGTGTTTTTAAGGTATAGTGGATTACCTCCCACTTATTCTTTAAAAATTTGAGCCAAATCCACGTGTTTTTCTTTAATTTTTTTCAGAAAAATAGTATAATGTAATAGGTTTTTCGCAGTATCAACACCCCCTATTATTAATTAGACTATATCTTTTTATATATTTATATATATATAGCCTGATTTCTAACTGTGGAAATGTTATTTAACTGTGATTGTTTATAATTTATTTTCTTCTAAGGAGCATATACTTATGAAATTCATATGTAGTAAATCTAATCTTCTTAACGGAGTAAATATTGTATCAAAGGCCGTTCCCAACAGAAGTACAATGTCTATTCTTGAATGTATTTTAATTAACACTACCAGAGATGTTATATCTCTTACAGGTAATGATACCGAACTGGGAATAGAAACTATTATTGAAGGACAGATAATAGAAAGAGGAATTGTTGCTTTAGAGGCAAAGATTTTTTCAGAAATTGTAAGAAAGCTTCCTGATGATCAAATTACTATTGATGTAGATGCTAATTATAAGACATTTATTACCTGCGGAAAAGCCAAGTTTACAATTATAGGAAAATCCGGAGAAGATTTTACTTATCTTCCCGATATTGAAAAAAATAATTCAATCATCTTAAATCAGATGAATTTCAGAGATATTGTTAAGCAGACAATCTTTTCTGTTGCGGACGGAGGAGAAGGATCTTCCGTACAGCAGACTACTAAGGGTGAACTTTTTGAAGTATTTGGAGATTATATGAGATTATCATCCCTTGATGGTCACAGAATTTCTATCAGAAGATTGCAGCTTCGCGATGAATATGAAAATGAAAAGGTTATTGTTCCCGGTAAGAGTCTTAATGAAATCAGCAAGATAGTTTCCGGCGGAGCCGAAGATGATATTGAGATATCATTCAGTTCAAATCATATTATGTTTGAGTTTGGAAATACAAAAGTTGTTTCCAGACTTATTGACGGTGAATTTTTTGATATAGATAAGATGAGTTATTCTGATTATGAGACAAAGGTCACCATTAACAGAAAAGATTTTGTTGATTGTATAGACAGAGCATGTCTTCTTGTAAAAGAGGGCGATAAAAAGCCTATTGTTTTAAATATTAAAGACGGTGTTACCACAATGAGTATTAATTCAATTGTAGGTAGCATGAATGAAGACCTTGATATAGTTAAAGACGGTAAGGATCTTATGATTGCATTCAATCCTAAGTTTTTACTTGATGCTTTAAGAGTAATAGAGGATGACACAATTGATTTATATATGGTAAATGCTAAAGCTCCCTGCTTTATTAAAAACGAAGAAGAAAGCTATATTTATGTAGTTCTTCCCGTTAACTTTACCACTGTTCAATAATTATTTATTTACGGAATTAAAATTATGAATACTGTAACAATTAAAGATGAATTTATAAAACTCGGGCAAGCTCTTAAACTTGCCGGAGTTACTATGTCCGGAGTTGATTCAAAATTTATTATTCAGGATGGTCTTGTAAAAGTTAACGGAGAAGTTGATACAAGACGCGGACGTAAATTATACGACGGAGATAGATTTGAATATGACGGAAAAGAATTTATTATAAAAGCGGTGAACTAATGATAATAAAAAAAATTGAGCTTACAGATTATAGAAATTATGAAGCTCTTGAGCTTGATTTTGATAAAGGTACAAATATACTTTTCGGAGATAATGCTCAAGGAAAAACAAATATACTTGAAGCTATTTATGTTGCCGCTACCACTAAATCACACAGAGGAAGCAAAGACAGCGAAATTATAAGATTTGGCTGCAATGAAGCTCATATCCGTACATATTTGGAAAAAGGCGGAGTATCCTCTAAGGTTGATATGCATCTTCGCAGTTCCAAATCAAAAGGAATTGCGATAGACGGAAATAAAATTAAAAAAGCCACCGATTTAATGGGGCTTTGTAATGTTGTATTTTTTTCTCCTGAAGATTTAAATATTATCAAAAACGGACCTTCATACAGAAGAAAATTCATAGATATGGAGTTGTGCCAGCTTGATAATTTCTATCTATATAATCTAAACAATTACAATAAAATTGTAAATCAGAGAAATCAGCTTCTCAAAGATTTGTATTTTAATCCACAGCTTAGAGATACGCTTCCTATATGGGATGATCAACTTGTAAGTTACGGAAGTAAAGTAATTGAGAGAAGAAGGCAATTTGTTGCCCAGCTCAATGACATTATTTATGAAATACATTCAAAACTGTCCGGCGGTACTGAGGAAATAAAGATTATTTATGAGCCTGATACCGACGAAGAAAGTTTTGCGGAAAAATTAAAGGCTAATCACGAAAGAGATATAAAGACAAAAGTTACATCAGTAGGACCTCACAGAGATGATTTTTCTTTTGAAACCGGAAATATAGACATCAGAAAATTCGGATCTCAGGGACAACAGCGTACTGCGGCTTTATCTTTAAAGCTTTCTGAAATAGAAATAGTTAAAAATATTACCAAAGATACTCCTATACTTCTTTTGGATGATGTTTTATCGGAACTTGATTCAAAAAGGCAAAATTATTTGCTTGACAGTATAGGTGATATCCAGACAATTATTACATGTACCGGACTTGAAGAATTTGTAAATGACAGATTTACTCTAAACAGAGTTTATGAAGTAAATGGTGGAATAGTAACTCCTAAATCCAATTAATCCGGTTAAAAGATTTTAGAAAAGGAAGAAAACATGAGCGAAGAAAGTCTTAACAACACATCGGTTGAAAATGAATATGGTGCCGATCAAATTCAGATTCTTGAGGGACTTGAAGCTGTAAGAAAACGTCCCGGAATGTATATCGGTACAACTGCAAGCCGCGGATTACATCATCTTGTTTATGAAATTGTTGATAACTCAGTTGATGAAGCACTTGCCGGATATTGCGATACCATTACAGTTACGCTTAATAATGATAATTCATGTACCGTTACCGATAACGGACGTGGTATTCCTGTAGGTATTAATCACAAAGCAGGACTTCCTGCCGTTGAGGTTGTATTTACAATACTTCATGCCGGAGGAAAATTCGGCGGTGGCGGCTACAAAGTATCAGGCGGACTTCACGGAGTAGGTGCGTCTGTAGTTAATGCGCTTTCAGAATGGCTTGAAGTAGAGATTAAAAGTGAAGGAAAAATCTATAAGCAGCGCTATGAAAGAGGTAAGAAGAGTTATGACCTCAAAGTAGTCGGAGAATGTGATAAAAACGAGTCCGGAACCAGAGTAACATTTTTACCTGATAAAGAGATTTTCACTGAAACTACCGTATTTGATTTTGATATTTTAAAGGTTCGCCTAAGAGAGATGGCTTTCCTTACCAAAGGACTTCGCATAATTCTCAAGGATGAGCGTGATGATGAACATTCAAAATCAGTAATTACCGACAGTATGATTGAGGAAGCAAAAGAAGCTGCCCTCGGTAAAGATTTGGAAGAATCTCAGATAAGTGATCTTATAAACAGAGCCGAAAATGATGTTGAAGAACAGAAAAAAGAAGGAGTTTATGAAACTAACGATTTATCTGATGCTTCAAAATCAGAGCCCGCTCCCGAATCTGAGATGAAAAAGAAATCAAAATACCGTGATTTCCATTATGAGGGCGGTATCAAAGAATATGTTACTTATCTCAACAGAAGTAAAACATCTTTATATGATGATGTTCTTTATTTTGAGGGAGAAAAGAACGGAGTTTATGTAGAAGTAGCTTTCCAGCATAATGATTCATACAACGAAAGCGTATTTTCATTCGTTAATAATATAAATACTCCCGAAGGAGGAACACATCTTCAGGGATTTAGAAATGCGCTTACAAAAACATTTAACGATTATGCAAGAGGAAGCAAGATTTTAAAGGACAGTGAGCCCAATCTTTCCGGAGACGATATAAGAGAAGGACTTACTGCTATTATCAGCGTAAAAATTGAGGATCCTCAGTTTGAAGGACAGACTAAGCAAAAGCTTGGAAACAGTGAAGCAAGAGGAGCTGTAGACAATATAGTTTCAGAAAAGCTTACTATTTTCCTTGAGCAGAATCCGGTGGTAGCAAAGGCAATATGCGAAAAATCGGTACTTGCTCAGCGCGCAAGAGAAGCAGCAAGAAAAGCAAGAGATTTGACCAGAAGAAAAACCGTACTTGACGGAATGGGACTTCCCGGAAAACTTGCCGATTGTTCAGATAAAAATCCTGAAAATTGCGAGATTTACATCGTAGAGGGAGATTCCGCGGGTGGTAGTGCTAAAACAGCGCGTTCAAGAGCTACCCAGGCTATACTTCCTTTGAGAGGAAAAATCCTTAATGTAGAAAAAGCAAGACTCGACCACATTTACGGAAATGCTGAAATCAGAGCAATGATAACCGCATTCGGTACCGGTATAAATGATGATTTTGATATTACAAAGCTTCGCTACAACAAAATCATCCTCATGACAGATGCGGATGTTGACGGTGCACATATCAGTACACTTCTGCTTACTTTTATTTACAGATTTATGCCCGAACTTATAAAACAGGGACATGTATTCCTTGCAAAACCCCCTCTTTATAAGCTAGAAAAGAATAAAAAAGTATGGTATGCGTACAGTGATGAAGAGCTTGATAATATCCTAAATGAAGTCGGCCGTGACCAGGCTAACAAGATTCAGAGATACAAAGGACTCGGAGAGATGGATGCTGAGCAGCTTTGGGAGACTACAATGGATCCTGAAAGAAGAATCCTCCTCAGGGTTAATTATGACGAGGAAATGAGTTCGGAACTTGATGTAACCTTCACAACCCTTATGGGTGATAAGGTTGAGCCTCGCCGCGAATTCATCGAAGAAAACGCACAATTTGTTAAGAACTTGGATATCTAAAGGGATTGATAAATAACAAAATTAAATACTTGTATTTATATTTTGTTATTTATCGAAGACCTAAACTTACATGAGCAAGTAGCTATTTTCGCAGAAAATTAGCGGATTGCGAATGAAAGTAGGATTTCGTAAGTTTCGAAGAAACGAAGAAATCCGTAGATATCTGTATATATAAATGAGGAAAACAAAATGGACGATACAATTTTCGACAAAATACAGGAAGTCGATCTGAAGGAAAGAATGGAAACCTTCTACATCGATTATGCAATGAGCGTTATTGCTTCCAGAGCACTTCCTGATGTAAGAGACGGATTAAAGCCTGTTCAGAGGCGTGTCCTTTATTCAATGGTAGAACTTAATAACGGACCGGATAAGCCACATCGTAAGAGTGCGCGTATCGTCGGTGATACCATGGGTAAATATCACCCTCACGGAGATAGTTCCATTTACGGTGCATTGGTAAATATGGCTCAGGATTGGTCTATGAGATACCCTCTTGTAGACGGTCACGGAAACTTCGGATCCATGGACGGTGACGGAGCTGCTGCGATGCGATATACCGAGGCGAGACTTTCCAAAATCAGTATGGAACTGCTTGCTGATATCAATAAAGACACCGTTGATTTTGTAGATAACTTTGACGGTACCGAGAGTGAGCCCACAGTTTTACCCAGCCGTTATCCTAACTTACTCGTTAACGGAACTACCGGTATTGCTGTAGGTATGGCGACCAATATTCCTCCTCACAATCTTGGAGAAACCATTGATGCCGTTGTAAAAATCATCGACAACACTGTAGAAGAAAACAGAGAGACCACTATTGAAGAGATAATGGATATAGTAAAAGGTCCTGATTTCCCTACAGGAGGAACAATTCTCGGACGTCGCGGAATCGAAGAAGCATACAGAACAGGACGCGGAAAAATCAGAGTTCGCGCCGTTACAGAAATTGAGACCCTTCCCAGTGGTAAAACACAGATTGTAGCTACCGAGCTTCCTTATATGGTTAATAAAGCAAATCTTCAGCAGAAGATTGCAGAGCTTGTTAAGCTTAAAAAGATTGACGGAATTACCGCTATCAGAGATGAGTCAAACAGAGAAGGCGTAAGGCTTGTAATTGAAGTAAGACGTGATGCAAATGCCAATGTAATACTCAATCAGCTTTACAAACATACACAAATGCAGGATACCTTTGGTGTTATCATGCTTGCTCTTGATAACAACCAGCCCAAGGTAATGAACATCCGTGAGATGCTCACTTGCTACCTTGACCATCAAAAAGATGTTGTAACCAGACGTACAAAATATGATTTAAATAAAGCCGAAGAAAGAGACCATATTTTACAGGGACTCTTAAAAGCGCTTGATTTTATTGATGAAGTTATCAGTATAATCCGCAGCAGTTCAAATACACAGGAAGCTAAAGAAAGACTTATAGAGAGATTCGGAATCGATGATGTGCAAGCTCAGGCTATCGTTGATATGAGACTCCGTGCTCTCACCGGTTTGGAAAGAGAAAAGCTTCTTGACGAGCACAATGATCTAGTTGCGAAAATTACAGAACTCAAGGCAATTCTTGCAGATGAAAAGCTCCTCCTCGGAGTTATTCGCGAGGAAATAAAAGCTATCGGAGAAAAGTATCGCGACGAAAGACGTACAAGCATCGGATTTGACGAGATTGATATTATGGACGAGGATCTCATCCCCAGAGAAAATACAGTTATCGCCATGACCAGACTTGGATATATCAAGAGAATGTCACCCGACAATTTCAAGGCTCAGCACAGAGGAGGCAAAGGAATTAAGGGAATGCAGACCATTGAGGATGATTATATCGAAGATCTCCTTATGACTACAACCCATCATTACCTGAATTTCTTTACCAGCTATGGTCGTGTGTACAGATTAAAAGCATATGAAATTCCCGAGGGAAGCCGTACATCGAGAGGGGTTGCTATCGTAAATCTCCTCCAGCTCGGACCCGATGAGAAGATTACCGCAATCATACCTGTATCAAAATATGACAGCGACAGAAACTTCTTTATGGTTACCAAAAACGGTACAGTAAAGAAAACACTTCTTTCAGATTTTGCAAATGTCAGAAAGAACGGACTTATTGCAATTAACCTGGTAGACGGTGACAAGCTTATCGAGGTTAAATGTACCACAGCGGAGAGTGAGATTTTCCTTGTTACAAAGCAGGGAATGTGTATCAGATTCCACGAGACTGACGTAAGACGTACCGGTAGAAGTTCAATCGGTGTAATCGGTATGAACTTAAATCCCGGCGATGAAATCATAGGAATGCAGCTTGCCAGCCAGGGAACAGAGCTTCTCTTCATATCCGAAAAAGGATATGGAAAACGCACACTTATGGATGAGTTTACTGCTCAAAAGCGTGGCGGTAAGGGAGTTAAGTGCTACAAGATCGTTGAAAAGACCGGGGATGTAATGGGAGTTAAAGCCATTGACGGATCGGAAGAAATCATTATGATGACCACCGAGGGAATCATGATAAGAATCGAGGTTTCTGACGTTAATACTTTGAGCAGAATTACATCAGGTGTTAAGCTTATGAATTTGCCCGATGGAGTAAAGATTGCTCAGGCTGCCAAAGTAAGAGACAGACTTTCCAACGGAGAAAAGGATTTTGACAGTGTTGAAGATGCGGAAGCAGAAGTAAATGCTGAAGAAACAGATGAACCTGTTAAATCGTCAAATTCTATGTCAGATGATGAAGAAGATGACGAAGAGGCAAAGAAATATCATGGAGAAGATGATGTAAATTCATCCGAAGATGATGAATAATAGACCTTAACTTGATAAAAATAATAAATAGGTATATTATATAATTTATGCGGCGAGAGGGGAAACTGCTTTCGCCGTATTTATTTTGCAAAGGAGTTAAGATTATGGAAGCATACGTGATATTGAAAGACCTGGCTATAATAATCGTTTTTGCCAAAGTATTCGGGCTGTTGGCAAGAAAATTAAAGGCGCCCCAGGTTGTCGGAGAAATCGTAGCCGGTTTACTTATAGGTCCCAGCGTATTTGGACTGGTAGAACTTACTGATTTTATTTCAAAGATGGCGGAAATAGGAGTAATCCTATTGATGTTCTCTGCCGGACTTGAAACTAATCTAAAGGATCTTATGAAGACAGGTCCCAAAGCACTTGCAATCGCGTGTGCAGGAGTATTTGTTCCTTTAGTCGGCGGTACACTTTTATACATGGGATTTTACGGAGTTGCACCATGGGGAAGCGAGAAATTTTTCACAGCACTTTTCATCGGTGTAATTATGACCGCAACCAGCGTAAGTATTACAGTTCAGTCTCTTAAGGAGATGGGAAAACTCCAAGGAGAGATAGGAACGACAATACTTAGCGCCGCTATTATCGATGATGTAATCGGAATTATTGTTCTTACTTTTGTAATAGGATTTAAGAACCCTGATTCAAATCCCGGAAAAGTAGTTATTTCAACAATTCTTTTCTTTGTAATATCAATCGCTCTCGGATTTGGAATATACAAGCTTGTAAAATTCATTGATTTTAAATGGCCCAGAACCCACAGAATTCCCATTTTGGGACTTGCAATTTGCTTTGTATTTGCATACTGTGCCGAGAGATTTTTCGGAATCGCAGATATTACAGGCGCTTATGTAGCGGGAATTATTCTTTGCTCAATAAAAGATCACGATTATATAGATGATAAGGTTGAAACCAATTCCTACATGCTTTTTGGTCCCGTATTTTTCGCAAGTATTGGACTTAAGACAGATATCAGCCATGTAAATGCACAGATTATTTTCTTTAGTATTGGATTTGTAATTGTTGCATTATTAACCAAGATAATCGGTTGCGGATTAATGTCAAAGGCTTTAAAACACAGTTGGTCTGACTCATTAAAAATCGGTGTTGGAATGATGACCAGAGGCGAGGTCGCTCTTATCGTGGCTCAAAAAGGACTTGCTGTAGGAATGGTTGAGCCGGTATATTTTACCGCAGTTATCCTGCTTATAATTGTCTCCAGCGTATCGACACCTATTCTTTTGAAAGTTCTTTATTCAAGGGATGATAAAAAGGCACTGAAAGCACAGTAAGAATACAAAAGAGGATGAGTAGTTTTACTCATCCTCTTCTACTATTGCAAGGGAGAAGATAAACTCGCTGCCTTCTCCTTCAGTACTAACAACATTGATGTTCTCATTATGTGCATTGATAATTTCTTTTACAATTGAAAGTCCAAGTCCGGTACCGCGCTTATCCTTACCACGCGAAGAATCTGACTTGTAAAACCTGTTCCAAATAAGCTTGATGTCATCTTTTGGAATTCCGACTCCGGAGTCCTTTACAGAGACAAAGAGCTTATTTTTTCGTAGTGTAGTCTCAATCTTGATAGTAGAATCATGATGACTGAACTTTATGGCATTATCAATCAAATTGTAGAGAACCTGCTTTATTCTCTCGCAGTCTGCTCTAACTATCATCTCCTCGCCGGTAAGTGAAAGGGCAATCGATATGCCTTTACTTCTGCACGAGCCTTCAAAAGAAGCAGCGGTATCGCGAATTACCTGATTGATATCAAAATTTGAAAGATCCAAAATAACGCCGCTGGTGTTTAAATTGTTTAGAGTAAGAAGGCTGTTTGTAAGCTTAGTAAGACGGTCTGTTTCATTAAGAACGGTATTGAGATACTTATCATGCATTTCAAGAGGAATAGTACCGTCAAGCATCGCCTCCAAAAATCCTCGAATGGAAGTAAGAGGAGACCTGAAATCATGCGAAACATTGGCAACGAACTTCTTTTGGTCATCTTCCTGACCGGCTATAGTGCCTGCCATGTAATTAAGGCTGGCGGCGAGATAACCCATCTCGTCATTGCTGTCCAAAGAAATTTCATAATGATAATTTCCCTGAGCGTACTGCTCGGCTCCAAAGGTAATTCTTTTTAAAGGTCTGTACACTAATTGTGTAAAGAAAATCAAAATAATAAAGGATAATACAAACAGTATCGCAAGGGTGATGTAACAAATATTCAGGATAGTATTTGTAGTATTTTGAATATCTGAAATAGGAGCATGAATCGTAACATAACCCTTTAAAAGATAATCCGTAGTGATTGGTGCAATGACAGTTAAAACATCATGATCAAAAGAATTAAAAAAATTGTCGACAATATAAAACGAACCGCTTATAACAGTAGGATCAAATCCCTCAATATAAATTGGATCGCTTATATTTATAGGTTTATTTGAATCAAGAACAATTCGGCCGGAAGGATTGACAATACGTATCTCAGAGTTCATGTAGACTGAAAGGGCATCAATCTGCAATTTAACGGTTTCAAGAGATGCAGAGCTTGAATAGAGGCCGCTCGCATAGGTATTTGCTATGAGGGTCGCCTCTGAATATAAAGTATTAGCCTTATCCTTGGTGAGTGTCTGATCCGTCATTGAAGGGACAAAAATAGTAACGATAATAAAACCAAAAACACCAAAAATTAGATAGGCCAGCAAAAATTTTAGATAAAGAGTCTTTTTCATACTAACTGCCTGATAAATTAATTGTTGGTCTCAAATTTATAACCCTTACCCCAAATAGTGGTAATTCTCCACTTTTCGTGGTCACTGATCTTTTCTCTGAGTCTTTTTATATGTACATCAACTGTGCGTGTATCGCCGATATAATCGTAACTCCAAATACTGTCTAAGAGCTGCTCTCTGGTATAAACTCTGTTGGGGTTAGATGCCAAATGATATAAAAGTTCAAGCTCCTTTGGAGGCATTTCTATATTTTTACCCATGTAAGTAACGGAATAATTTGTCTTATTTACAACAAGATCGGGATAAGATACGCATTCCTCACCCTCACCGGCTTTGGGAGCAGATTCCTCAACGCGGTATCTTCTGAGAACTGCTTTAACTCTGGCAACCATTTCTTTGGATTCAAAAGGCTTTTCTATATAGTCATCGGCACCGAGTTCAAGTCCCAAAACCTTATCGAAGACCTCACCTTTAGCGGAAAGCATAATGATAGGAATCGAAGACTTGGATCTGACTTCACGACAGACCTGATATCCGTCTATACCCGGAAGCATGATATCAAGGAGAATCAAATTAGGGTTAAAAACAGGTATTTTTGCAAGGGCGGACTCACCGTCGTTAACAATCTCTGTTTCAAAACACTCCTTCATAAGATAGAGCGAAATAAGCTCTGCTATGTTGTTGTCATCATCAACAATAAGGATTTTTTGTTTAATAGCCATTTTTGTCTCCTTAATATTAAAAACTACTTAAAAGTAACTATTGTAACACCGGCATCGCCCTCACCATATTCACCCAAACGATAATCTGCGACATGCTTTTGCCTGCGCAAATAATTGTGAACAGCGGTTCTCAAAGCACCGGTACCTTTGCCGTGTACGATTCTGACGGAGGAAAGGTGTGCTATATAAGCGTCATCAAGATATTTTTCAAGCTCCGAAATAGCCTCATCACCGGTTTTGCCGAGAAGATTAATTTCGGAAGAAATATTCATAGCCTTACTCATCTTTAGCTTTCCGGCGCCGCTTGACATATTGATACCGGGAGCGCTTACTTCTACTTCCTTTGAGTAAGCAAGATCATTAACATTAGTCTGAGTTCTGATAATACCGCAAAGAACGAACAGATTTCCCTTAGAGTCGGGAAGTGTAGCAACCGTACCCTTCAAATTCATGGATATGATCCTTACACTGTCACCCTTTTTAAGCTTTGAAGGATCCACAAGCCCTTTTTTATCAGCTTTCTCTTCCCTTGCAGATTTTTGAGAAAGCTTGGTATTTTTATCGTCAATTGACTTACGGACTTTGGTTCTGCCTGACTCCAAAGCCTTGACATCACCGCTTTGCGCAGCTTTATTGATGTCGCGGATGGTCTCGTCTGCAAAATCCTTTGCTTCCTGTAAAATATCTCTGGCCTGCTCGTTAGCCTCGCGCAAAATGCGATTCTTGGCGGCATCGAGCTTTTCATTCTTAGCATGAAGCTGCTCTTGGAGAGTACGGATTTTTTCCTTGTACTCGGCAATCTCCTTGCGCTCGTTCTCAATAGTGATACGGTTCTGTTCAAGGTCTGAGATGACATCCTCAAATGATTCGTTTTCGCTGCTGATCTGCTCCTTGGCTTTATCAATGATAAACTCGGGAAGACCAAGCTTTGAAGAAATGGCAAATGCATTACTCTTTCCCGGTATGCCAATCAAAAGCCTATAAGTAGGACGCAAAGATTCAACATTGAACTCACAGCTGGCGTTCATAATACCCTCAGTGGAAAGCGCATAAAGCTTAAGTTCACTGTAATGGGTAGTAGCCATAGTACGGATTTCATTCTCATGCAAATAAGAAAGAATAGAAATCGCAAGGGCTGCACCCTCCGTAGGGTCAGTACCTGCACCGAGCTCATCAAAAAGGCACAAGCTGTGCTTATCGGCTTTTTTCAAAATCTCGACGATATTTACCATATGAGATGAGAAGGTAGACAGAGACTGCTCAATGCTTTGTTCATCTCCGATATCGGCGAAAACATCATTAAAAATACAGAGCTCACTGCGGTCCGAGCAGGGGACATGCAAACCTGCCTGTCCCATAAGGCAAAGCAGACCGACAGTTTTTAAAGAGACTGTCTTACCACCGGTATTAGGTCCGGTAACGATAAGCTGGTCAAAATCTCTTCCAAGATAAATGTCAATCGGAACGACCTTGTTTTTATCCAAAAGAGGATGCCTTGCTTTTTTCAAATTGAGGTAATGCTTGCGATTATACATAGGACATGAAGCATTCATCAAAAGGGCAAGTTTACCTTTTGCGAAAATAAAATCCAGATTTGTAAGAATCCGTTGATTTTCTGCGATTTCATCGGTGTGTTCGGCACATCTGTAGCTTAAATCCGCAAGGATTTTTTCAATCTCTTTTTTCTCCTCCAGCATAAGCTCGCGGATATCGTTGTTTAAAGAAACAACAGCGGAAGGCTCGATGAAAAATGTGGATCCGGTCGAAGACTGATCGTGAATCATTCCGGGTACCTGGGACTTATATTCAGCCTTTACAGGTATACAATACCTGTCGTCACGCATAGTGATAACAGAGTCCTGTAAATAAGACTTTAAAGAACCGTTGACCATCTGGCGCAGAACACTGTGAATCTTATCGCTTGTAGAAACGATCCGGCGCCTGATGTTTTTAAGGGCCGGGCTGGCATCATCCGCAAATTCATCCTCCGCCAGGATACATCTGTTAATCTCAGAGGATATAGAAGTTAACGGATGAAGATTATCAAAATAATCATCCAAAGAATCACGGGGTGCATCTTCATTTTCGGATACGCCGTAAGATTTGATGCGCTCTGCGTTTACAAGCTGACCTGCTAAGTGTAAAAGCTCAGGCGCAGAAAGAGTGCTGCCTACTTCAAGAGATTTTACGGCATAACGCAGATCCTTGTTTCCGCCGAAAGAAGTGCTTCCCTTTTTAAAAAGCCTGGAAACCGCATCAGCTGTTTCCTGCTGGTTTTTCTGGATTTCAGCCATCAAAACGGAAGGTAAAAGATTCTTACAGATTTCTTTACCCGGTTCGGAATCAGCCTGTTCAACCAGCATTTTTATAATTTTGTCATATTCAAGTGTTTTTAAAGATTTTGTATTCATAAATATAGTAACTTCCAAAATTTTTCCAAATAAAGTATAACACAATAAACTGCGCATTTCTTTACTTTTTTTGGCGAAAAAGATATTATGTATATGCGTGGTTTTTGATTATAGAGGAATAGAAAAATATGAGTCAGGATTTTATCAAAGAAGATATTAAAAAAAGACCTATTAATAAAGCCAGGATGGCCAAAAAAACCCTTGTCACAGTCGCTATGGCAGTAATATTCGGACTGGTGGCAAGCCTTATAATACTGGTGGCTCCGCCTTTTTTGAAAAAAGTGACCACAAACCAGGAGACTACCGGAGAAACAATGGTGAGTTTTCCCGAGGAAGAAATGTCACCCGAGGAGATGCTTTCAGACTACATGATGCAGGAGTCCGCCCTTGCCGATATGACATCGGAGGAGATTGATGCGGACAATGTAGATATTCCTTTAAGCGAAGACCAGATAAATGCGCTTTTATCAAAGGTTCGGTTTGATGCTACCAAGTACCGCCAGATGATCATATCCATGTCCACATATTCCAGAGAACTCAGTAACTACATGGTTACGATAAATGCGGTCAGATCATCTGTGGACTGGCTTGATTCGGTAAACGATTCCAGCAATGTGACATCGGGAATCATAGTTGCTCAAAACAATGTTGAACTGCTGATACTTGCGGACAGTTCGCCCTTGCAGGGAGCCGACTATCTCACAATGTCCCTCAGAAGCGGTGTTACAGCAACGGCATATATAAAGGAAACTGACGAGGTCACAGGCCTTGCCATTATCGGCGTATCATTAAAGGATATCCCCGACGATATGGATGTTGCATCATATGTTGCTCCCCTTGGAAGCAGTAATTCGATTTACGCGGGCATGGGTGTCGTTGCCGTAGGCAGTCCCCAGGGAACCCCGGGATCCATTGGTTATGGAATAGTTGATTCATCGAGGACAATGGTGTCCTACGTAGATACATATTTATACAAATACCATACAGATATTTTATGCAGCAAAAACGCCAGCGGAGCCCTCTTTAACATGCAGGGACAGGTAGTGGGAATCATCACGAACAAGGAAAACTCCGACGATGAAAACACTGTGATAATGGCGTACGGTATCACCGAACTAAAGGAACTTATCGAAAAACTTTCGAATTCCCAGAAAATAGGATACTTGGGAATATCCGGAACAAATGTAACACTCACTGCCAATCAGCAGCTTGGCGTACCTATGGGAGCGTTTGTTACGGCAACGCAGATGGATTCTCCCGCTATGCTTGCAGGAGTTCAGGTAGGAGATGTTATAGTAGGGGTAAATGATGAGACGGTAAGTTCATTCAGCGACTATGTAAGCTTTTTGCAAAGATGCAAGCCCGATGAACAGATAGTGCTCCAGTTATCGAGAAAATCTCAGACAGAATATGTACAAATCAGTGTTCCTCTCACGGTCTCATCCAGAGCGGGAACAGAGTAATAGAAAGAAGGATAAAATGAAATACATTAACGAGTTCAGAGAAGGCGAAAAAATTTCCGGAATTTATATGGTAAAAAGCAAAACAAGTGCAACTACCAAGAACGGAAAAAGCTATGATAATGTTACTTTGCAGGACAAAACAGGTACCATTGATTGTAAGGTTTGGGAACCAAACGACCCCGGAATCGACGAGTTTGACAAGCTTGACTACGTAGATGTCCACGGAGAAGTCACTTCATTTAACAGTGCATTGCAGCTTAACATCAGACGAGCAAGAAAGGCCGGAGAAGGTGAATACGATCCTGCGGATTATCTCCCCACATCGTCCAAAAACATCGATGATATGTATAAAGAATTAAAATCAATCATCGAGAGTATACAGAATCCCTCATACAAAGCACTTTTAAAAGATTTATTCATAGAGGATGAAGATTTTTCAAAGAAATTCAGATTTTCCTCAGCCGCAAAAAGCGTACATCACGGATTTGTAGGCGGACTGCTTGAACACACACTCAGCGTCACCAAGCTCTGCGACTACTATACAAAGGCATATCCGATTTTAAAAAGAGACCTTCTTTTAACCTCAGCTATGTGTCATGATATCGGAAAGGTGTACGAGATATCGGCATTTCCTGAGAATGATTACACAGACGAAGGAAATCTTTTGGGTCATATTGTTATGGGCTCAAACATTGTTGGAAAGAGAGCAGCCAAGATTGAAGGATTTTCAAAGCAGGACCTCTTACAGCTCCAGCACTGTATTTTGGCTCATCATGGAAAAATGGAATTTGGTTCTCCCAAGACACCCGCACTCATTGAGGCTATGGCTCTTAGCTACGCCGACGATACCGATGCCAAGATGGAAACATTCAAGGAGATTTTGGAGAATAATTCGGAAAACAGCGGATGGTTAGGTTTCCAGAGATTCCTTGACGGAAACGTAAGAGCAACAATTTAAAACGAGTTTAAGGAAAACTATGAATTACAACAAAAACGATTTGATCGATCTGGAAATCGAAGATATCGGTGTGGACGGTGAGGGCATCGGACATATCGACGGATATACTTTCTTTATCAAGGATGCAGTCATAGGTGATGTGGTTACAGCCAAGGTAATGAAAGCAAATAAGAATTATGCATACGCTAGATTGGAGAAGGTTATCACACCTTCTCCTTTTCGTGTTAACCCAAAATGCGAAATAGCCAGACAGTGCGGCGGATGCCAGATTCAGGCTATGAATTACGAAAAGCAGCTGGAATATAAGCATAATAAAGTCAGAAATAATCTAAAGCGTATCGGCGGTTTTGAGGACAAACTCCTTGATTGGATAATGGACCCGATCGTAGGAATGGAAGAACCCTGGAACTACAGAAACAAGGCCGTATATCCCGTAGGATACGACAAAGAAGGAAAGCTTATCGCCGGATTTTATGCAGGACGTACACATTCTATTATCGCCGGAGAAGACTGCTATATAGGAGATAAAGGAAATAAAGAAATACTGGATATTATTCTCTCTCACATGGAAAAAGAAGGAATAAGAGCCTATGATGAAACAACTCGCGAGGGTGAGATAAGGCATATCCTGATCCGCAAGGGATTTACCTCCGGAGAGCTAATGGTTTGCCTGATAATCAATAACCAAGGGTTAAAGCGCGGCGCCGATGCCTTCAGACTAAAGGGCAAGGAAAAATCACCAAATAAAGCTACAGAAAAGGATAAAAATATAGAAACGCTTGATAAAGCGGAAATTAAATCCGGCTGGATCACTGAAAAAGAATTCATAAAAGGGCAGGGAGATTTGCTTGCAACTCTGTCTAAGATTCCCGGAATGACCTCAATCTCTGTAAATATCAATTCCGAAAATACAAATGTTATTCTTGGCAAAGAAACATATTGTATATGGGGAAAGCCCTATATTACCGATTCAATCGGTGTAAGAGATATGACAAAGGAAGGATATCCCGCTACCGGAAAAAGGTTGGAGTTTCATATATCGCCGCAATCATTTTACCAGGTCAATCCGGTTCAAACCGAAAAGCTCTATAGCCTTGCGCTTCAATATGCAGGACTAAAGGGAAAGGAAGCCGTATGGGATTTATATTGCGGCATAGGAACAATATCATTGTTTCTTGCGGGTCAGGCAGGAAAGATATACGGGGTAGAAATTGTGCCACAGGCTATTGAGGATGCAAGGGACAATGCCATAAGAAACGGAATAGACAATGCAAAATTTTTCGTAGGCAAAGCAGAGGAAGTATTGCCGCAGTTTTATGAATTAAAATCACCAACGGATATGCACCATCCCGACGTGATCGTGGTCGACCCTCCGCGCAAGGGCTGCGACGAAATGTGCTTAAGAACAATGGTGCAGATGAATCCCGAGAGAATAGTATACGTTTCTTGCGATTCCGCTACCCTTTCAAGAGACTTAAAGTACCTCACAACCAACGGTTATAAATTGCTAAAGGTAAGACCTGTTGATATGTTCCCCCACAGCGTGCATGTGGAGTGCGCGGTGTTGCTACAAAGAGAAGATACTTAGAAATCCTTGAATTTACGCACTTTTGTCGACTTTATTCCTTCGATAAAATCGGCGATAACCACAAAGAGAAGAATATGATGAATAAGATTTCAGTGGTTGTCGCTTTCGAAGTGGAGACGGTTGACACAAAGAGTTCAACACGACATGTACGGATGAAAATAGATGGTTTGGTATAATAACAGGATAAGTAATTAACGAGAGTGAAGTTTCGAAATGGAGGAAATATATGTTTTATCATGCTTCCCCGGTTAAAGGGATCATTCAGTTAGAGCCGAGGGTATCGGATCATCATATTCCACTGGTTTATTTCTCGACGAAAAGAGAAAATACGCTCGTTTATCTCAGCAATGCCATAGAGAAGTATTGCCGGGAGACGGGATTTGAATATAACGGAATCTGGAAAAAATGGGGACCATACGGTTTTACAAAAGACGGAATCCAGCAACTGCAGGAGTATTATCCCAATGCGCTTGAAAAAACTTATGAAGGTGTCTCCGGATATATATACAGCGCCGAAAGTATTACAGATTCCGGCTTTGAGATTAAAATTCCGAATGCAGCTTCAAGTAGTGCTCCTGTCACGGTTTCAGGTTCAGAGTTTGTTCCGGATGCATATGAAGCAATTCTTGAGGCAGAAGAAAAGGGTCTTATTTCAATCAAGAGATATTCTGAGATGCCGGAGAAGATGTTGGAATGGATTGGTAAAACCATCCGG